>CBDUQO010000048.1:0-11871 GCA_965369365.1 uncultured Methanosarcinales archaeon | reverse complement strand
TCGCAATCTTTGATAACGAGACAAAGGACTGCGTTTACGCGGTTTACAAGAATGGCGCATTTGCTACAACGGAGGTAAACATCGCTGAAGAGAACGTGACAACCGGTGACGGCTGGAACGCGACAAAGAAGGCGCTCGGAGCGGACGCATTCACGATCGCTGGCGTTGCGAATGCGTGGGGTTACGGCGCACCTCAGGACTTCTTGAAGTGTACGGAACTACACAACCACCTCTGCCCGGGATTGTCGTCCGGCTATCTGATCGCGGGATACATCCGTGAGAATTATCCGCTGGGCGCTGGCGAGAGTTACACATGGATCGGATGCCCGAACTGGTGCAAGGAGGATGCCATTCAGGTTCTTCTGGATTTAACCCCCGGAAAGGGGAGTATGATCGTGAAACAACGTTCCGGAGAACTCTTCGTAAAAGAGAAACCTCTTGCAGGAATTCTCATAGTCTGGAACAGCACAGCAGAATCTGGCAGAGGTGTTGCTTTCCAGTACGATTGGGGCGAAACGTGCAACCTTTCTGATGTCAGTCTCAGTGATTTCAAGCCACCGGGAGGCAAAACAAATCCAATATTCTGGACGACCCGGATGAAGGGCAGTTTCGGACTGCTGCCGTACCTGGATCAGCCGGATATGTTTGTATCACTGGCTTCGGACGAGTTCAGTGTGACATCCGAGCAACTCGACCGGGTGAAGGCGGCAGGAGTCGATCCGTACGTCGAACTCGGGCTTGCGGATGATACCAACCTTTGCGCAATCGATATCTCGGGTGCACTGCAGGACGCAATGGCTACGCTCGGAGTATCGAGAGATAGCTCGGGTCACTGTGTGTTGACCGATGCCGGATATGTGATGGTAGACGGTAATACGACAGAGTGCTGCATCGGGACGATCGAACGAGACACAGGATGTTCCATCAGTGATGGAAACCTGCTGCCAGTACACAGATCGGTGGACAAGCCGCTCTGGTTCGCAATCTTTGATAACGAGACAAAGGACTGCGTTTACACAGTCTACAAGAATGACGCATTCACTACAACGGAGATCAATATCGCTGAAGAGAACGTGACAACCGGTGACGGCTGGAACGCGACAAAGAAGGCTCTTGGAGCGGACGCGTTCACGATCGCAGGCGTTGCAAATGCATGGGGTTACGGAGCGCCCAATGACTTCTTGAAGTGTGCGGAATTCCACAACCACATCTGCCCCGGACTCACATCCGGCTACATGATCGCGGAATACATCCGTGAGAATTACCCGCTCGGGGCTGGCGAGAGCTACACATGGATCGGATGCCCGAACTGGTGCAAGGAGGACGCTATTCAGATTCACCTGGATTTGACTCCCGGAAAGAGGAGCCTGATTGTGAAACAACGCGAGATTCTGGAAACTGAGAACCCGCTTGCAGGAATTCTCATAATCTGGAACGGCACAGAAAAATCAGGAAGAGGCGTGTCATTCAGGTACGACAAGGGCGAATCGTGCAACCTCACCGGGGTTGCTATCGATGATTTCTCGCCGCCTGGTGGTAAGTCCAACCCGCTCTTCTGGACTGCACGGCTAACAAACGGTTTCGGACTGATGCAGTACCTCGATCAGCCAGAGATCGTAATCTCAACGGATGCTGAGTTCAACGTCACATCCGACCAACTCGATCGTGTGAAGATGGCAGGAGTTGATCCGTACGTCGAACTCGGGCTTGCAGAGCCAACCGAGGTGCGTGGAGACTTCAACGGCGACGGGAAGGTAACATCCGCTGACGCATTGATCTTGCTACAGGTAGCAGCCGGGAAGATAGCTCTCTAAGAATGGGTATATGTTTAGCTTAGGTGAAAAAACCACGAGATTTCACTACCAACACAGAAATCTTGTGGTTAGCTAAACCACGTACAAAAAAGGAAAAAGGAGATAATTAAAATGAAAAAAGAAAAAACAGTACTGACAACACTGGTTGTTGCCGTGCTCATCTGCAGCGCGGCATGTATTGCATTCTCTGCAACCGCGCTTGCAGAGGAAGACAGAGTCGCCGCAACAGACGGTGACAGGATCGTAAGGTCTGTTGGAGGCGAGGTTGGCACTAGCGACTGGCGTTATCCAGCCCCGTTCACATTCTATCCAAGAGGTCCGGGCTACGTCAGGATGAGCATGCTCTTTGACACCCTCACATGGAAGGACGCAAACGGGGTGATACCCGCCCTCGCAAATGGCTGGAAGGTCTCTGATGACGGTAAGACGTGGACGTTCTACCTCAACAAGAATGCGAGATGGCACGATGGAGGGCAGTTCACAGCAGATGATGTAAAGTTCACCTTCGACTACATGAAGGACTATGAAGGTGCGTTCACGTGGTTCGAGGCGATCGATTACGTCGACAGCGTGGAGGCTGTGGATGATTATACGGTCATCATATCTCTCAACGAGCCGATGGCGTCATTCCTTGTGGATATCGCAGGAAACATGCCGATTCTGCCAGAACATATCTGGAGCGGCGTATCGGATCCGGATAAGTTCACAGGCGACGATGCAGTCATTGGAACAGGTCCGATGAAACTCGTGGAGTACAACTCTGCTGAGGGTTTCTACCATTACGAGGCAAATTACGACTACTACAACGGAAAGCTGCTTGTTGACGAGTTTATCACGCTGGGCGTTAGCAATGCCGCAGCTTCACTTAAGACCGGTGATGTGGATGAAGCAACCTTCTGGGGCTCTGCTGTGGACGCGGTCAACGAATTCGTTGGAGACGACGACTTCGAGATCATAACCGGACCGAGCTTCTGGGTGCTTCAGGTGATCTTCAACTGTGATGCGGATGGCGGGTATCCGACGAACAACGTAACATTCAGGCGTGCGATTGCCTACGGAATCGGCAGAGAGGAGATCGTGGAGCAGAAGCTGCATGGCGGTGGGGTTGCCGCAAATACCGGAATCCTTCACCCGGATGCGATCTGGTACAACCCTGACTGCGAGGACTACGCGCATAATGCGACCAAAGCTAACGCGATGCTCGATTCGCTGGGTTTCACCGAGAAGGTCGATGGGATACGCCAGTACCCATCAGGCGCTGATAAGAGCGGAGACCTCGAATTCGTGCTCTACACGACAGGCAAGTACTTACGGGAAGGAGAACTCATCCAGGCTCAGCTGGAGGAGATCGGGATTAAGATAGAGCTTACACCGAGCGACTGGACAACGATTGACTCGTACCTCAGGGCTGCTGACTTTGACATGGTGATCAGTGGTCACGGGGGGATCGCAAACCCCCAGATCATGCGCATCCCTGATTGGCCCGCGAGCACGTACCAGAGCGAGGAGTACGCCTCTACCTTCGCGGAACAGGAGGTAACACTGGATATTGACGACCGAAAGGAGCTTGTAAATCAACTTCAGGATCTGGTTGCAGAAGATCTTCCGGTCTACACGCTCTACCATCCGTATATCTGGTGCGTCTACAACCCGGATGTCCTTGACACGTGGTTCTACACGAGAGACGGCATATCCATAGGAATTCCGATTGAGCTTAACAAACTCATATTCCTTGCACGGTACGGGGATGCAAACGAGAACGGCAAGATCAACATGCAGGATGTGACCCAGATCGAGCGGATGATTCTGGAGCTTGACGATCCCACGGATATGGCAGATGCAACCCAGAACGGAAAGATCAACATGCAGGATGTGACTCACATCGAACTGACTATTCTCGGAAGAGCCCCGATCCGCTGTGAATAGATGCCACCCCTGATTGATATTTGATCGGCGGCATGAATCCCGGCTCAGGGGGTTCATGCAGCCATCTATTTTTATACAATGAACACCATAAACAAACTCGCGTACTATCTTGTCATATTATTTATAATACTATCCATAAATTTCTTCCTACCAAGAGCGATGCCTGGTGATCCGCTGGCATATTTGACCGGGGAGAATCCGGATATGCCGACAAGGATGACCGAAGAGGAGCGGGAGATGCGGCTCGCAGAATACGGACTCGATAAGCCGCTTTTAGAGCAGTACCTTAATTACATGGTCGGACTCAGCAGAGGAGATCTTGGATGGTCGATATACTACAATAACCATGTCCTGGAGGAGATACTCGTCAGATTGAAGTGGACACTGCTTCTCACCGGAACCTCGACCGTAATCTACATGCTGCTGGGAATCTTCCTTGGTGCGGAGTCTGCGTGGGCGAGAGGGAAGACGAAGGACATAGGGTGCTTAACCTCCATTCTTACGATCAGTTCGTTCCCGTCATTCTTTCTTGGAACACTATTCGTAATATTCTTCGCATTTAAACTGGGTCTATTTCCGCTTGGCGGCGCAAAGACCATAGGTGTTTCATACGCAAACCCGCTTGAGGAGACACTCGACATACTGCACCACTTAGTCCTTCCTGTTGCAACCCTCATAATTGCCCATATCGGCGGAACATACCTTCTGATGAGAAATTCGATGTTGAGTGTCCTGGGTGCGGACTACATCCTCTCAGCGCGGGCAAAAGGCTTGAGCGAGCGATACATCCGGAACAGGCATGCGATCAAGAACGCGCTGCTCCCGGTTGTCACGATGGCTGCGCTTATGGTGGGATTCATGATCATGGGGACGATATTCGTCGAAAAGGTATTCACATACCCGGGTATCGGACTTCTGCTCTACGAGTCGGTGCTACGTCGCGATTACCCACTCATACAGGGAATATTCCTCTTCATAGCGATTTCCGTTGTCACCGCAAACTTCATCGCCGATATGGTATGTATATGGCTGGATCCAAGGGTGAGGGACGAATGACCGGAGTGAAAGTGAACGATATACTCGGATCGCTCGGACTCGGAATATTGGCGATTCTTGTTGCGGTCGCAATCTTCGCGCCACAGATCGCGCCTTATGATCCGCACGATACGTACAAGTGGATGGAGCGCCCGAGTTCAGAGCACCTGCTCGGAACAAACGACATAGGAAATGATATCTTGAGCGAGGTCATCTACGGGACAAGGGTATCTCTCTTCATCGCATTCACAGTCTCCATAACAGCAATTACAATTGGCACATCACTCGGTCTTATTGCCGGATACTCTGGCGGGGTACTCGGATTTCTGATCATGCGGATCGGGGATATCTTCCTCACGCTCCCGAGGCTAGTTCTGATCATCGTAATCGCAGCGTTCATGCCGCAGAGCATCTGGAATCTGATAATTGTCTTTATCATATTCGGATGGGCGATGACAGCACGAATCGTCAGATCCGAGGTTCTGACACTCAGGAGCCGGTACTATGTCGATTCCGCAAAGATGCTTGGCGGCAGTGATCTCTATATCCTCTGGCGGCACATCCTACCGAACGTGATTCCGCTGGTCGTTGTCCAGTTCATAATGGAGGCGGCTCATGTGATAATCGCAGAAGCAGGACTCGCTTTTCTGGGGCTCGGGGATCCTGTGGCAAGGAGCTGGGGCACGACGTTCTATTACGCGTTCGAGTACCCTGCCATCATCACGTCAGATGTCTGGATGTGGTGGATGCTCCCGCCCGGGCTCTGCATCGTCGCAACCGTGCTTGGGTTCACGTTCGTTGGTTATGCGCTTGAGGAGCGGCTGAACCCAAAACTTAAGACCGTGGTGGGGATGGAGATATGATACTTAGAATCTCTGAGCTGAAGACCTGTTTTTCGACGCCGGACGGACTTGTCAGGGCGGTTGATACAATCGATCTCTCGATACGTGAGAGGGAGACCGTCGGCTTAATCGGCGAAACAGGCTGCGGGAAGACCGTACTTGGTCTTACGATCATGCGTCTTCTGCAGTCGTCCACAATGGTGGAGGGAACGATTCTATACAATGGAACAAATCTTCTCGAAGTGAGCGAGGCAGAGATGAGAAAGATCCGGGGAGAAGAGATCGCAATAATCCTCCAAAACCCGACGACCTCTCTAAATCCAGTCATGCGTGTGGGAGAGCAGATCGCAGAGGCAATCCGACTCCACCAGGGGTTGAACAAGAAGGATGCAGCGGAGAAGGCGGTCGAGATGCTCGATGCGGTCAAAATCCCGTCGCCGTCCCGGCGTGCGAACGAGTATCCGCATGAGTTCAGCGGAGGCATGAAGCAGCGCGTCATGATTGCAATGGGGCTTGCATGTAATCCTTCACTCATCATAGCAGACGAACCCACAAAGGGGCTCGATGTCACGATAAAGTCACAGATCATAAGACTCCTGAAAGAGGTGACTGAAGAGAAGGCAATGCTCCTCATAACGCATGACCTTGGCGTTGCACGAAAACTCTGTGATCGAATTGCGCTTATGTATGCAGGAGAGCTGGTGGAATGTGCGCCGGCAGGTGAGATCTTTGACGCCCCGCTGCACCCGTATACCATAGGTTTTTTAGGCTCGCTTCCGCGGAACGGGCTTGTGCCAATACCTGGCATGAGTCCATCACTCATCAATCTCCCGGATGGGTGCAGGTTTCATCCGAGATGTGCAAATGCCAAGGCGATATGCCAGAAGAAACATCCGGGTATGGTTGAGGTCGAAGACGGACATTTCGTGAGGTGTTTTGATGCTTGAGGTTACCGGATTGACAAAATATTTTTCATCAGGGCTTATACGAAAACAATATCAGAGAGCGGTTGATGACGTATCATTCAAAATCGAGAAGGGCAAGACGCTCGGACTTGTCGGGGAGAGCGGATGTGGTAAGACAACGGTTGGCAGGTTGATCCTGCGATTGGTCAAACCAACTGGTGGGACTGTGTTGTTCGATGGTACTGACCTCTTTGCACTAAATAGACGAAAACTGCTTGCGATCAGACCAAGAATGCAGATGATCTTCCAGGACCCTGATTCCTCGCTCAATCCGAGGATGAAGATCGGAGCCAGCATCGCAGAGCCGCTGGAACTGCATGGCACGGTTCCAAAAGACGAGAGGGCGCAGAAGGTAATGGAATTGATCAAGACTGTAGGGCTTAACCCGGAGCACGTCAGCCGTTATCCATATCAGCTGAGCGGTGGGCAGAATCAGCGTGTCGTACTTGCAAGGATTCTTGCGCTGAATCCGGATCTTATCATCGCTGATGAGCCTACATCTTCACTTGACGTCTCGGTTCAGGCGCAGATCCTCAATCTAATGAAGGATCTGCAGAAGGAGTTCGATCACACCTACCTCTTCATCTCCCATGACCTTGATGTTGTCAGGATCATGGCTGATCGCATCGCAGTGATGTATCTCGGGCGGCTGGTCGAGATCGGGGAGACCCCGGATATATATGATCACGCAAAGCACCCGTATACCCGGGCACTGCTCTCTGCTGCCGCACTGGGCGGGGAGATAGAGCCGATCGTCATTGAAGGTGAGACTTCAAGTCTGATTGATATGCCCGCAGGGTGCCGGTTTTATACACGGTGTCCGTACAGGGAAGAACGGTGTTTGGTTGAAGAGCCAAAACTCATTGAAGTTGGGCAGGGGCACTATGTGGCATGTCATCTTGTTTGATGTTACGTATCAAAATCTTTATATACTGAATAGATCAAGGTTACAAAAAATATGATTACGAAGACTGAGCGAATTTCAGAAAAGATGTTACTGCCCATAGTGGTCTTGGCGCTCCTATTATTCACAGCCGGTGCGGCAGCAAAAGAAGAAGAGAATGTCAGTGTCAGGGTCAATGCGCCTGAATTTGTATCTGGCACGTTTGATGTCACAATCGATGTTCATGATGTGATTGATCTGAACTCAGGACAGTTTGATCTCTCTTTTGATCCGGACGTTGTGAATGTGAATGATGTTTATGGGGGGGCGATTGATGGCACCCGGGTGCCGATAGATATGTGGATCTTGGTGGATGAGAACAGAGCTCGTGTGCTTTTCAAATTACCTGAAACCGGTCTGGTGAGCGGGTCAGGATATTTAGCAACGATCGCTTGTGAGGTGGTGGGAAATGTTGGTGATGCCAGCGATCTTGAAGTATCCAGTGGGGAACTTTTCAGTTATACATCCAATGACAACCCAATATTGGGTGGCAACACTGAACACAAAGAGATAACTGCAGACTGGTCTGGCGATGTGGTGACTGTTGGTACTGCTGACATGGTTGGCGCTGCAGCAACCGCATCGATGCCGGTACGGACCGCAACACCGCGATCGTCCCCCACGCTTGATTTGGGGGTGGGATTGGTTACCGCATCCACACCTGCGACAGAGCACATATCAGATGTGGCAGTACCAGCTGAAACATCCGAGGCAGATGAACCTGATTGGTGGGACATGTTAGTGAAACACAATTTTATCGAGACCTACTTATTTATTGGATTGCTGGCTTTTGCATATACACTAATATTACTTAGATAATCATGTACCGAGATAAAACCTTACAACGACTGGTAATCATTGCGCTGATACTAACCCTATCTACGATCTTTACAGCATACGCAGCAGCGGAGACGATAGTCAGTGTCGATGCCCCCGAGTATGTACTTGGTGACACATTCGATGTTGAAATACAGATTAAAGACGTTTATGAATTGGATACCGGGGAATTTCATCTTCTCTTTGATCCGAATGTTGTGGACGTAACCGGTGTTACGGCTGGAGACATAGGGGAGATGAACATAGGGTTTACGAATGAGCGTAGCGATAAAAACCAGGGTATCGGCATCATCAAGGCAACGTTTGATATCAGTGGCACGAGCGGAGTAAGTGGTTCGGGGAGTCTGGCAACGGTTGGTTTTGAGGTGCTTGGAACAGCGGGTAATTGTAGTATCCTGAATATATCCAACCCAAACCCCATATACAACCCCATAACAAACTTCCATGAAGGAAAACTCTGGGATGGGTCAACTGAAGAGATAATCGCTAAATGGGATAACAACATCGTTTGCATCAGTGATCCCCCCTCAACAAGGAGTGCGCCGGAAGCTAAAGTCACCATTTTTGTTGCAAATCGCGACGATGATGATCTATTCGTCCAGCTATATATCAATGAGGAGTTTCGAAAGCAAGAAGAAATCAAAGATGATGATAATAAGGTATATTACGAGGGCTATAAGTTAACTGAGGGGGTTCACACTTTTGAGATCAGATGGCATGATCATGACACCGGTAACGATTATAGGAAAACCAAAGACTGCAGCGTGGCAGGTATAACTGCTGTGACCCTTATGACCGATGAACATACCGAAGATGATGACAAGCTCAGTGCCAATGTGTATGTAAAGAACCTTGACGACGATGGTCCGGACGTTTACCTATATATTGATGGTATATATAAAAAGTACAAGAGCATCCCATCCAGTGGCACAGGCGACTATGGTGAATATGAGTTTGAGAAGGACGAAGATACATTACATTCGTTCAGGATCGAATGGGTCGATCCGGGAACCAATGTAACATACGAAAAGATCGTTAGAAGTTACATAACCAGTGAAGAAGCTGTGACTCTATATATAGATAAGCATACAAAAGAAGATATGGTTTTATTGTCTGAGACTATACCCCCGGTTTCAACGATCAAGCCATCATCAACACCAGCACCTACGCGTACAGTTAAAGAAACAACCCCCACTCAAACAGAAACACAGACCACTGAAATGCACATGGACTCTGCACTGACACAAGATTCATCAGAAGAGAGTGATATGAAGCAACACCTCAGCGCCACATGTACACTGGTTGCATTCGTTTCTGTTTTGTTTGTACTGATGCAGATCCGAAGAGTTTAGAGTTGCGCGGGAGTTAACTCATCGCACGTAATCGGATGGAAGACCTGATAATTCCGCGAACCGGATATGACCATCCGGCTTTGAGTTAAACTGACGTAAGAGCCTTTTTGCCGACAGCGTAAGCAACCATCAACACTATTCCAGCCACGGTTGTTAATAATCCTGAAATCTGTAATACATCCACCAGGTCAGGTTCTACAGAGTATGACTTTATCAGAAGAGCTATTCCTAATAAAAAGAAGAATAATCCGGTAATCAATTTGTGTTCCGGGTTTTATTGCTTTTCTTCCGGCTTCCAGAGTCCTCTCTCTATCATGTCGATCTTCTTCTTATGTTACAAATGAGCCATGAACACGTAACATGCCATCGCTGCGATTAGTAGTAAGACCAATTCAATCATATTACAGCCAAATGTTATACGATATACTTAAAGTTAACCATTTCACAGATATTCATTCACACCGAAAGGTTTATCAATGATATGTCTTTGTACATATCTTTGATGATATCAAAAATAATTTCGGCAACCGCCATAATTCTGATGGCGTCGATAATACTTACAACTCCCGCAGCGGCAGACCCGACAGGTGTCAGCCTCAACGCCCCTGAAAGAATGGACGGCAATTTCAGCGTCACTATAGCGATAACAAGTGTTACCGATCTCGATTCAGGGCAGTTTGATCTTCATTTCGATCCGGCTGCCACGCGCGTCGTGAGCGTCGATGATGGGAATATCGGTGAAGCAACCATACCCATCGACCACTGGGCAGCCGTTGGCGAAACCGGCATCAGGGTACTCTTCAATCTTCCGGGAATCGATGGCGCATCCGGATCCGGATCGCTTGCAACGGTGCACTTTGAGACGATAGTGCCAGGAACTTGTGACATGGAGCTGTCTAACGGATTGCTCGTTGATACCATGGCAGATGAAATATCTGTGAGCTGGAACGGCGTTGAAAGTGTTGCAACTGAGGCGGGAACAACGACTCCGGTAGACGCGAATGACTGCAAAACACCAGGACTCGGAGCTCTATTTACGATATGCGTCCTCGCCATGGTAATCTTTGCGTTCAGGAACGAAAAATAAACGATACGGTGCTATTGTGCGGGCAACACATACTGTCTCGCACAATTGATTTTTGCCCTTCGTTAAATTCGTGATAAAACTGCCTATAAATAGACTAAATTCTCAATAAACTCCTCACAACCAAAGTAGAGCGGGTTTTGGTAAATGACCAATATGACTGGTCGTTTAACCATCAAGCAGTGCCGGCATGGCGAAGTTGCATGCTGTTGTTTTCAGGTATCTGAGTATTACATGACTTTCGGCAATTTCCATTCAACCGGCAAGTTAAATTAGAGAAGACTTATATACTATAATCACGCATATCTATTTGTGACTTCCCACGATCCGCAGACCCGGTCGTCTATGATACTTCAGGTTATGAAAGATGTGGACGAGTCACCCCTATCAACCAACCAATATTTCAAAGAGAAGAGAGCACCATTTAGCCAGGCGCAATATTATCTTTACAAGAAAATCTTAAAAGAAAAGGGTATAGAAGGCTTGTCTGACCAGAGATGTGGAGGAAATAACCTGCGATTTACTGATAACATGAAAAATTTTGTAATTGGGTTGCTTGAACCCAACCGGTCTATGTCAACTACATACGTCCGGAATGCGATTAAAAGCAGGTTTGAAATTACCATCTCCGACACAACCATCAAGAATTTCCGTAGAGAGAATGATTTGAGTTGGGTTCGTCCAAAGATCAACCATATTTCAACAGGTGAATCCGGGGCCGCTGAGATACCTATCGCTCTTGCGCTTGGAACCGGTTTGATCGATGCAATCGCCGATTCAATCACTCATTGCATAGAAGATAAGAAAGAATCCGGAGTGTTTGAGAATAGTGCACGATTGGAGAAAGACCATACTGATCTACGCTCGAAAGGTAAGTTCACTTCTGAATATAATAAATCTCCCTCGGTATCAGAATCAAGATTCAAGTCATTAGATGAAAAAATGGGCAATAAAAGGTTTGCTGCAATGGATACATTCTCATTATCCAAACACTCTATTTTGCGACGCATTCTAGCACTTTTTTCGTTGCCTCTGGTTACTGCGAACGGAAGAGCCAGAAGTATTGATAATCC
>CBDUQO010000047.1:0-11886 GCA_965369365.1 uncultured Methanosarcinales archaeon | reverse complement strand
GAGCGCGAAGACCTTGAAATCGTCCGTCTCAAAACTCTTCGCAATCCAGTCATACAGGTCCCTGCCGACATGCCCGTCATCGATGTCGGGCTGTGACGAATCCACCCCGACGACCGTGACGCCTTCATGGGGCTGGCATGAGGTGCGTGCTCCGAAGAGATCTTCGAAGAGCAGGTACCCAACGTTTCTTGAGTCATGATTTCCGGGGACGATCACCTTGTTTCCGCAATCGATCCGGTCAATCAACTCTTTTGCATCCGCAAACTCCGGGTAAGAGCCGTTCTGAGTCAGATCCCCGGTTACGACCACGATATCCGGGGAGAGCTCATTGACACTCTGTATCACACTTTCCGCAACATCCGAAAGAAAGTGGGCGCTCGATGCGTGGATATCCGAAAGATGCACGATCCGTGTCATGTAATCACTCTCACCCGCACTCATCACTCCGAGACCGGTATGAAGTGCACCTCTGAAACGATTTCCTGCCCAGCACTTGAGAACACAAAGTCGAGGAACGCCTGTTCATCAGCGTCCGGCTCGCCATCCGTGATCATCAGAAGTGTTCTTGAGATTGTATAATCGCCACTTCGGATATTTTCAACTGTTGCCGCGATGCCGTTGAGATTCACAGCCTTAATATCGGAATCGACGTATCCAAGGGACAAAAATCCGATTCCATACTCATTTCCAGCGATGGTTGTTCGCACCTTCCCATTCGAATCCTGAATGATCGCGTAATCCGCGACTTCTGTTTTGATGGGTTTTAGAACTGAAGCCTCGAAGCAATCCCTTGTCCCTGAGCCGTCCTCTCTTGAAACTACCATGATCTTTGCGTCATCGCCTCCGACATCCTGCCAGTTTGTGATCGTACCGGCGTAGATGCCCTGAAGCTGTTCCATTGTGAGATCGCTGACCTGGTTAGATGGGTGGACGACGATGGCGACGCCATCCTTTGCGATGCCATGTGTCACAAGATTCGGGTATGCCTCCATCTCGGAATCCTTCATGTCACGGGATGCATCTCCGATGTCCACCGTTCCGTCGGCAACCGACTTTACGCCGTGCGAGGAGCCGCCTCCTGACACATAGATCTTACTACCCGGATGCGCCTCCATGTATACGCGGGCACATTCCTCTGCGATCGGAAGAACGGTTGTTGAGCCTGCGATCTGCAATTTCAGTGACGAAGAAGCGCCATCATCACTATCATCACTATCATTACTGCCAATACAACCTGATCCAAGCAGCGATGCTGCAACCACTGCAACGGTCAGGATAAGTGTCGTCACGGTTGTATGTGACGAAAAACTACGTGTTGTGTGTGATTTTTTCATTTTTGGTATCACCGCGGTAACGTGGGCAACGAGGATATATATAGTTTTTCCAAATAAATATGGACATTCTATATATCATACATAGACAGTCCATACCGTATATATTCTATTGTTCACCGTTCTACAGGTGCCCGGTAAAATCCTAATATCCATCAGAACCGGTACTTTTCGTGCGTGTTTGGCACCACCGCTAAACAGATATGAATTTTCCGGAGGTACACGCTGGGCATTTTTATAGTCTCCGCGACAGAAGACCTCGCTACATGCAGCAGGGCTAAATGTCACACCAAAGCCCTTAAATACCCGTGTGTCAAGCATAGCCTGTCCCGCAAGGCTGAAAGTGCTGGCGAGATATTTGCGAAACCGCATGTACGCACGGACTGTGTGGAATTTAAGCCTGTGGAGATGCGCCGTTGGGTGCCCCGTGAAACAGGAAGTCCCGTTACTTGTAGCGGGAAAGAAGTCACTGAACACGCAACTACGAATACACATTCATGAATCTGATTGATGGGATTGCGAACCGCGCGAGAGAGAGCCAAGCGCGTGTCGGTGTTGGCATTAGTACCGGCGCAGGCGTCACCGCAGATGCACTCAACAAGTCTGTGCTCGCAGATATCACAAGCGCGTCCGAGTTTGCCGAGATCGTGCTGATCGGGAAAGCTGAACATATACGCACAATCGACACCGGTCTTGGAACGGTTTCTTCGGAAACCCCGGAACTCGAACTGGTGCGGCAGCTTGCAGACGGGCGCATCGATGCCGCCGTACGCGGCACGCTCAGCGCCACAAAGACACTCAGCCACCTTAAGGATGTGTTCGGGGTTCCCGCGTTGCAGAGGCTCGCGCTCCTCACAACCGCGGATGGTATGCCCTTTTTCCTTGCGCCGGTCGGAATCGACGAAGGCAACTCGCGGGACTGCAAGATCGAGTTAATCTGCAAAAGCGTAGCATACATCTCTGAAAAATTCGAAATCAGTCTGAGGGTGGCGGTTCTTTCCGGAGGGCGGTTCGAGGACGTTGGCAGGAGCGTCCTGGTGGACCAGAGCCTTGCCGACGGCGAGTTTGTTGCAGGTAAACTACGTGAGCTTGGAATCGATGCAAAACACTACGGGATTCTGATCGAAGATGCGATTAAGGATGCGAATTTTATTGTTGCGCCCGACGGGATCACAGGAAACCTGATCTTTCGCACACTGACATTTCTTGGCGGCGGAAACGGCTTTGGTGCACCCGTGCTTATGGAACCTGTGTTTGTAGACACGTCAAGAGTGAAAACGAATCTTTCGAATGCGATCATGCTTGCAAGCGCGCTGGCGTGGACTGGTGATCGTTGAGCACCCTGCTGCCAGATGAGATGTGTGCCGATGAATTGCAATACCACAACATTATATCTCATAATATGGCTCTAATATCATAATGGTACACAAAACACTCTCGCCAAGGGAGCGGGACAAGTTGTTGCACAGGCTGCATGGCTATCTGGTGTGGGTCGGCGCCGAGATACCACCAGTCTTTAAGATCGATGGCGTGCAGATCCAGCTTCACGAACTGGTCTGGCGACTTATCAATAAAAAAGAACTGACTGATGACGAGATCGCCGGGATCGAATTGTTGATCTGCGGTCTTGAGAAGAAGGAGTCCTGTGACGAAACTGCCATCGCGAAAGAAAATATAACGGAAGAAGAGGCAAATAATCTGTACAAAGAAGCCTCTGGACTTTTACGCGCTATTATGGATTTAAAAGACCTCGAGCATGGAATATATCCTGATGATTACGATCTTCGCAGGAAAGTGGCACGGAAGAAAGTCAGGGACGCCCACAGCCTGCTCGAATTTGTAGCTAAGTCGGGATAGGGATTGCCATGGACACGAGACCCACCCTTGATGAGTATTTCATGAACATAGCAGAAGTCGTTGCGACCAGAGCGACCTGCCTTCGAAACTGCGTTGGCGCCGTGATCGTACGTGATAAGCGCATTATATCAACAGGCTACAACGGCGCACCCCGGAACCTCGATCACTGCCTCGATATTGGCTGCATCCGGGATCAGGAGAATATCGAGTCGGGGACGATGCACGAGGTCTGCCGGGCGGTTCATGCCGAGCAGAACGCGATCATCCAGGCTGCTCTGCACGGTGTGAGCACCAGAGGAACAACGATCTACTGCACCCACCAGCCATGCGTGCTTTGTGCGAAGATGATTATCAACGCAAACATCGTCCGCGTGGTTTTTACGCATGCATACCCGGACTCTCGTGCGCTTGAGTTTTTTGGGGAAGCAGGGGTCGAGGTTGTGCGGATGGATCGGGATTAGGAGTAAAGACGCTGGCTTCCGCTGACAGTGTGCTTGAACTGAAACATGGGCTTGTATATCACGCAGCATTAGGGCATAAAAAAGAATTCGGGCTGCCAAATTGTATGGCAACCCATTTTTCCACCACCTGTGGACTCGTTGTTGCTAATCACTCGAGAAATGATGGTACCGGGGGCACGTCCGTGGGTAGCTCGCCATCGCCAATACCGCTACCACCAAGCTCACCAATCCCACCAAGCGCGGTGATATCCAGGATCTCAGTATTCGCCGGAACATCAAACGTGCTGTCGGGAATGTTTTCATTCACACCAAACTCGGTGACTTCGTAGCGCATGCCGTCGGTTTCGCCATCGTGCGACCATTCCCAGTCAAGCAGCAGCGTAAACCCGGTCTCCTTGTCCACAATGAGGTCGGCTTTTTCCGAAGAGAGATCTTCGCCTCCAAGTGCCTGCTGGAACATCCACAATTTGCTGTAATCCAGTTTGATCGCTTTACGTCCCAGATAATTGGCATTGCGGTCTACAACCCATGAATCATCCCACGCGGAATCGTCGCCGTAATAGCCATAACCTCCGAACGGATTCATGAAACCGATGTTGTTATTGGAGCTTTCCATAGACTTGACCGCAATGCCGTCCTCTCCAATCATGTATAACCCGTCTGCGTTTTGCAGAATGATAATATCCGAATCAAGCGCCTGATTATCGCTCACCACGAGTTTGAATAGCCAGAGGTCTCCTGATTTCTTGCGCCATTCCTCGATCACGACATTATCATTAGCATCGCCAAATGCCGCCTTATAGTGCATCGAGTTCACATCGATAAGGTCGAGATAGTGTGCGGCAGTATCCGCGGTGCCGCCAGTTTCGTCCGCATGATCTCCGGCAGAATCTCCAGTGGAATCTCCGGAATTTGAATCTACGCACCCGCTGAATGCTATTGCAAGCGCAAGAACAAGTACGAGTGTTATTGTTTTTATATGTTTCATATTCTGTCTCCTTTGCATCTTCAGGCATATCTTTTCTGCCTTGTTTTGTTTGATCTTGGGTGGCGTGGTCCGCCTTTCGTCACCATCCGGGGTCATGCCACAGTCTCACAACCAGCACCGCCAGTTATGCCGGCAGGGCAGACCCTACTTCAGGATCAGTGCTTCCGCAACCGGTCCGATCGGGATCAGACCTGATTCCATGGGAAGGGTCTTTCTGTGGTTCCGGGTCTCTTGGGCGCGGCACTTGAACTTTAGAGATAGCAATCCTAAATAAGACTATCTACCATGAAAACGGCGGTCGCAAAGCATCCTGGTTGCAGGAAGATTGTGATGCACTAAAACAGATGCACCGCAGATGCCTTAAAAACAATCCAGACTTGCACGCCGCACAAAAGCTCCATACCCTCATACGATTGCTTTGTCAGCGCGACCACGAAGGGAACCCCCACATCAACAACCACTCTCACGATTGCACCCATATTTTTAACCTCTGTGATCTCCCCATAAAATGAGTTTCTTGCGCTCGTTTCGATCTCCTTTTTTGAGATTAGTATGTCTTCAGGTCGAATCGAGATCGAGACGTCTCCTGATTTAGGTGAACTTGAGACCATCGATATTCCATCGGCGCGAACCTCAGTGGTACCGTCATGGACAACCGACTTTCCGTGAAACAAATTCTCAACGCCCACGAAATCCGCAATGAACTCGGAATTGGGTCTTCTGAAGACGTCATCAGGAGCACCCACCTGAATGATCCGTCCGCCGCACATCACCGCGATCCGATCCCCGAGCGCGAAAGCCTCTCCAAAGCTGTGCGTCACATGGATCGTTGTGGTCCCTGTGATCTCGTGTATTCGTGCAAGTTCCGCCTGCAGCCGTTCGGTTGTGCGAGAATCCAGTGCAGAGAGCGGCTCATCTAACAGCAGCACCTTTGGCACCGTCACAACCGCTCGAGCGATTGCGATTCTTTGCTTCTCGCCTCCGCTCAATGTACCCGGATACCTACGGAGTAGATGCGAGACTCCAAGAAGATCTGCAATTTCATCCACTTTTGCAACGATTTCGCTTTTGGTGATCTTTTTCTGACGCAGCCCAAATCCAATGTTTCCTGCCACAGTCAGATGTGGAAAGAGCATATAATCCTGGTAGACCATGCTGATCTGCCGGTCCTTCGGCAGGACGTTCGTTACATCCGCACCGTTCAGAAACACTCTGCCACTGTCCGGGCGGTAGATGCCTGCAATCGTCTCGATAAGGATTGTCTTTCCTGCGCCGGTCGGACCGAGTATGATGAAGTATTCTCCTTCATCGATCTGCAGGGTCGCGTCATCCAACTTGAACTCGCCAAGATTCTTGGATACATTCTCAATTCTGATCATTCGGTATCACTTTTCCATTTTTTATCGGTTAATCCCCACCCGAAGGGGAGTTTTTACTTGATTTTGTGAAAAAATTGTTAGTATAGGTGAGTGCTCCCACCGCTCTGTTCAAAGATATATAGGGATACAACAGATATGACAATCAGGATGGTTGCAGCGGCTATTGCTAGTTCAAGATCCCCGCACGACATGTTCAAATACAGTGATATTGGTAAGGTCTCGGTCTTCATCCGTGTTGCGCCGGCGAGCATCAGGGCTGCTCCAAACTCCCCGATCCCTTTTGACCATGTTATGATCCCACCAGCCATAAGCCCGTTCTTTGACATGGGAAGCGTTGTCTGCAGGAATGCCTGTATCGGATTGCATCCAAGCGTTTGGGCAACGTATTCGTACCTCGGACTGATCCCTTCAAACGTCGAACGCATGATCCGTAACATAAACGAAATATTAACAGCGAACTGTGCGATTACGATCCCAAGCGGTGTCAATACGAAGTTCAGTCCAAAATTTTCAAGCCATGCTCCGAACGTGGTTGTGCCAAAAAGGAGGAGGAGCCCCACCCCCGCCACAAGCGGAGGCAGCGCAAGCGGAAGATCCACTATCGTGTTTACGAGCGTCTTTCCGAAAAAATTGTAGCGTGCAAGCGCGTATGCTGCTGGTATCGAGACCGCAACACACATCAAGGTGGATACTGCGGATGTTGCCAAGCTCAATTTTATCGCAAACCTGATCTCTTCGGATGCGATACTTGCAAGTAAGCTCTGCGGGCTTGTATGTGTAACGATGCAGACAACCAGCGACAGGATGAACGCGGTCAGGAGTAGCGTAATTGAGATCGTGATGATCTTGAACGTCGATTCATTGATTGGCATGTGCTTATGGAGCCCTCAAGCTACGCGGGGTCTTGTCCTTAACATCGTCGATGTGCTGATCATCCACCCATCCGCTCTGTATATCCGCCCTGTGATCGAACTGGTATACGAAAGGCTTGATATCCAGAAGCGGCGTCCCATCCAGGATGTCAACATCGCAAATCTCCAGTATGTTGCCTCTGACATTCTCCAGTCTGACAATAGAGATTCCGATCGGATTCGGTCGTCTCGGATGCCGCATCGAGAAGATTCCTTTCTCAACACCACCCATAAATGGTTTTGAGATCAGGGAATAACCGTCCGCAAGATGAAAATGATAGAGGAGGATTAGATGGGAGAATCCGCCGATGTCCTTAAGTCCATCCGCATATTCCAAAAATACTTCCACCTTGCCTCTCGCGCCGTCTGCAAAGACGCCCTGGATCGGCGTATCATCCGGCTCGGTGAACTGTGAATGTATGACCCCAATTGGGGTGTGTATTATATTGGTCATTGCTGATAGCCCTCGTACTTTTTATCGGGATATTTTGTGAAACCATGCTTCTCAAAGATCGCTTTGCCCCTGGGGGACGCAACAAAATCCACGAACTTCGTTGCAGTATCCTTCTGTTCGGAAGCCGTGAGCGTGCCGATCGGGACGATCTTTATGATGTTCTGCCCAACCGGGATCGCAACAATCTCCATATTCTCACTGTAGATAACCAGATCCTCCCAGATTATCGATGCGTCCGCCTGTTTCATGGATATGTAGATAATAAGTTCGTTCACGGTCGCGCCGCGGGCGATTACGTTCTTATCCACAGCATCATATATCCCGTTCTTCTCGAGGATCTTATTCCCGAGTTTGCCGATGGCTGCTGCCTTTGAGTCTCCGAGTATGACTGTAACTTCAGGTTTCGCAAGATCCTCCAGAGAAGTTATATTAGCGGGATTTCCTCCCGGTACTGCGATCACAGGCACATGGTATGCGATGAGTTGCTCATAATCGGTGAGTCCTTTCGCCTTTGCGCAATCGAAGTAGTATGTCGCTCCGGGCATGTAGACATCCCCCTTCTGCGTGAGTTCCATCTGGGCGAGGAGCGTGTTTGAGCCTGCATAGTTGTAGTTTACAGAGACGCCGTGTTCTTCCTCAAAGAGTGATCCGATCTCATTCATCGGCTTTCTCATCCCTGCGCCACAATAGACAAGGAGTGACTCTGGTGTCTGATCATTCTTTTCGTCGATGCATCCGGGCGTGATCGTGGTGCAAAGCAGAACCATTATTAGCATTAGTAATATCGATCTTCTTTTCATTGGGCATCATCTCCATACAGTGAATGTTCTATACCGTCCATGAAACTACTACAAATATATTCCGGTTTGTAAAACGACATTTTTTAATTTTTTCTGGTCGAGTCAAAAAATGCCCGGGACACACATATACAACACAAACACCCCGGATCTCCACTCTAACCAGCGAACAACACCCGGAATCGACAAACAGCACCAGAGTAATGGTCAGCCGGAGGTACAACAACACGAAAGATGTGGATATGTGGGTCAACAACACTCTTCGCGTCTCTCTCGCCTTTCTCGTTAAATTGGAAAGAGAACGAGAAAGACGCGAGGATGCGGGTGGCGCAAAGAACAAAACTCTCCCTGTTGGGGATCATGTTGTATGAGCATTAGTCGCTCTCGTGTTCACGGTCAGATCGATCATTTCACCGAGCGTGTCAGCATCGCCGAGACCGGCTACCTTGTTGATCTCACTTATCAGTCTCAAGCTCCCCGATCATCTCAGCAAGCCGCTGCAAGACCTTGGTTCGCGTCCCTTCCACGAACTTGATGCTGCCCACAACCAGATGCCCGCCGCCGTTGACGCCAGCACCCTCAAGTTCGTCGTGCAGTTCTCTTACCATCCGCGGGATGTTCATGCCAGCACCACGTGACCGGATCACAACGAAATCGGGACCGTATCCGAGGGTCACTACCGGATCGCTGGTTTTCTGGCAGATGAGGTCATGGATCTCGCCAGACGTCTTTCCCGGTGGCGGAAACGTGAACTTGTGCGCAAAGTGCTCAAGATCGATCACATTCAGCGATACGCCGTTCTGCAGCGTCTGTGTGCGCAGATGCGGCATGGCAGCCTGCAATTGGTCAGCGATCGCGCCCCTTGCCTGCTCGCATAGCAACTTCACAAGCATCTTGTGGCGGTCGATCTTTCCGAAACCTAAGATATCGTCAAGAAGCCCCCTCCCATTCTGGAACCTGAGCCAGAACGCCTCATAATCGAGTGCGAGCGCAATATCAAAGAGATCTTCCCTTGAATATTTATCAGACACAAGCTCGATGTATTTTTTCGCTTCGTCCGCCTCTGAACGGTCGCCGAGAGCAGCCACTGCAGGAAGGTGTTTTATCTCCTCGGTCACGTCCGGATTGATCATCCGTGCAAGCTCAAAGCAGAGCATTCCTGCCGTGATCCCGAAGTCGCCGCCCACGTGATACGGGTTCACATGCCCGCAGAGGTACTGATCCACGATCTCGTCGGGATGGTGGTGGTCTGCGACAACGATATCGATCCCGTAGACCGCTGCGTACTTGAATGCAGGCACATCCTCCTCTGTCGAGCCGTTGTCTACAATGACTATCAGGGGCAGGTTCTGACCGTGTCGCTCCACGTCCTCAAGAGCAAAGCAGAGATCCCTTGTGATATCCACCATTTCATAAAAGGGAGCCTTTGATGGCGATCTCCGGTAGTAATGGTACTCGGCATCCGCGCCGCCGACCTCTCTGATCAGCGGGAGGATCGCTTTCTCGATTGCAACCGCAGCAGTCATCCCGTCCGCATCGGCATGGTGCCTGAGAAGGATCGGCTGTGATGCAAAGACTGCCCTGCGGATCCTCTTTGCGACCGTGCGCATATTGCCCTTCAGAGCCTCCAACACCTCGCTTTCTACCATGAAGTCGATGTCCTGTGGCTCGGATGCAGCATCGAGCGCAGCATCGATTTGGTCATGGACCTCTGCCGCCTCGCTACCAAGCATCTGTTTCATATCCGCAACTTCGATCTGAATCTCCCGGTTCCTGAGCGATACAGCCCCGATCACCTTCGCGATGGCGTCAGCTTCGATTTCAGGGTACGCCCGTTCGCCGGCACGATCGAATGCAGCGCAGATGGTGGCGCCAGTTCCATCGAGCACGGTGAATATCGTCGGTCCTGACGTCTGTTTTATCTGGATAACTCGCCCATTGATGGACACAGTCTTGCCGATACATTTTGAGAGATCTGAACTTGCGTATACCGGGAAGTCTTTCTCTATTTTAACTATCTGGTATTTTTTCAGATTTTCGGGAATTAACTCTATATTTCCATTGGGTTTTATGTTTTTCACGCGTACATGAATGGTATCTCCGACGCCAACCTCTGAACTTATGTTGCTTGAATGAACAAGTCCGCGTATCTTCTTATTAAGGTCAACAAAGACTCCAAAATCCACAACTCCGTTGACCGATCCTTCATAGACCCCGCCAATCTGCAGATCAGCCACCTCGCAGAGATTGCTCAGAATACCTACGGACGGGTTCTCTGCGCAGCTCTTGCACAGGTCGCCATCCCCGCCAAAACGTGAACCGCAGACCCGGCACTCCTTGATCTCTCCACAACCATCGCATTCACTGCATTTTTCGGTTACCTGAGCCACCCCGGTTCCATTGCATGTGGGGCACGAACCATCGAGCGCAAGTTTCAGCTGCTCCTCGGATAACCCGCTCAGATTTACTGATTTTGCTTTTCCGGTGCCTTTGCACGCGGTACACTCAGTTTCTTCGATGAGAACGAACCCTTTGCCGCCGCATCTCTCGCATACTGCCATACTATATTGGTTGGGCGGCATCAGATTTATGTTTTTGGTGGATGCTATCGTGGGGGTGGACGCGAGAAATGTTTATGTACACATTAATTCTAATGAAACTGCGGGCAATTATTAGACACATCATTCCGGATAAACATCTATCATCCGGGATTGACCGATAAGCTATCCGATTTATTTGATGTGATCTACATAACGCCAAGGATATATGATGAAATAGAGGTTGGAAAGGCGTATAACTTCGGCGATGTTTCGCTATTTGAAGATATGCTGGAGTGTGGTAAGATCAAACTTATGGAGGTGGATGAGGGGCGCGTGATTAAGATGAGAAACTATGTCAACTCGAGTTCCGGGGAATCAGAACTGTTGAGCGCACTGATCAGAGAACCAACCCTTGTCCCGCTGATAGATAATTCAGACGTATTCTGATTTATGGCGCAGAAAGATCTTACATACCTGACCACCGTGAACATCGTGATAACACTCTTTGCAACCGGGCATCTGGCGTATTCCGAATCGAGAGCACGTTTGCAAGATTTGTATGGGGTGCTCGAAGAAGGGCGTAGTTGATAGCGCAATACAGACACTTGAAAAGATATTGGAGGAGCGAAAATGAGCGATACGACCGCAATAACCATTAGATTGGGTGCAGATATCGATATGGCGATTGGTAGACTTGCAAAGGTAGAACACATACCAAAGAGTACGCTGGCAAGGAAATTCATAGCGGAACGGCTGGAACAGTACCGAATAGAGAAGGCGATCGAACTCTATGTGAATGAAAAAGGGAGTTCGAAGGAGATATCAGGGATAACGGGTGTACCGGTACGCATGACAATGAAAACGCTCCAAAAGAAGAGTATACCGCTTAGGATGGGCGAAGAGGTGTTTGATGAGGGGATAGAACACGCGAAGAGGTGTTTCGGGTTTTAGGTGCGGGTGCGGGTGCGAGGGGGATGGAGAAAGGGGATATTCAGAGCCCATAACAATCGACACAACTTCTGAACATGGGGTGGAACATGTAGAATCAGTCATTAAGTGCACATCTCAACAACTTCCGGATGTGGTCTTTATCTTCCCGAAACAGAACGTTGCGTTCTTCATACGTACTTAATTCATTGCTTTTGAAAGTTGATCGGATGTCTTTTTT
>CBDUQO010000046.1:0-11887 GCA_965369365.1 uncultured Methanosarcinales archaeon | reverse complement strand
GCGGATTACACGAATGGGCAAACAAGTCGTTTCAATCATAAATCCACATCACGCCAGTCCGAGTAACCTGAATGTCACATACGCAATTGCCACCATAATAATCGAATGCTTGAACCCGGAATATATATTCCCTTCACCCATTGCACCTCCGACAAGCCCCGAACAGAATCCCTGGATCAGCGTTGCATGAAACATCAGGAGGATGTATTTCTCGGGATCGTAATTTGCGAGCATCTCCATACCCTGACTGAGGTTCTCAGAGGCGTCGCCTGCCGGAACCATGCTCACGAAATGCGCGGCAAGCACGTAAACGATGAACAGGAATACAAAGAACGCGAGGTACACGATCATCACGTACTCGGTCATATTGCCGAGTCGGTCCTTCTTCAGGCGGTACGATGCCTCAGAATCGGCAGCCGCAATCTGGAGCACCTGCCTGATATCGCTGACCGCTTCGTTCGCCTTTATGATCAGTGTAATTGTGCGGGAGATCATTGCGGTTCTTACCCGTTCCTCAAAGCGGGTCATCGCAACAGACGTGGACGCGCCCCACTCAATATCCCTCCACATGCGCCTGATCTCGCTGTCGAGCACGCCAAGTTTGGACTTGAGAGATGCTTTGATCGAACTGGTCAGTGTGAGTCCCGCCTCATTCATCGATGCAAGCCTTCTTAGAAACTCCGGCATCTCGCGCTCCATGTTCTTGATCCTCCGCACACGCGACTCATAGAAGAACGTGAACGGGACAAGCAGGACAAACATCCCGAAAACCACCACATCGTCAAGCACACTCAGTGAGGGGAACTCTATCGGGGTGCCGGACGCTGCACCGGCTGCACCAGACAATGCAGCGATGATCGGTCCGATTGAGAGGTATCCTTTCATGTAAATCGCTACTATGAAATAGATGAACGCTACCGGCACGGTTATATACAGCGCGTATACGGGATTCTCAAAAAACGTTTTGACCGGGTTTTTGAAGAATTTCTTGTACTTTTTGATCTTCTCCGCAGTTTCGAGCCTGGTGAATAACGCATCTTCGACGACTTCCGCGGGTCTTACCCCAACGCCCTCAAAAACGTTTGACTTTTTTGTAACGGCGGGGACATGGTACGCTTCCTCCCGCGAACCTGCCATGGTGCTCAGGAGAAGTACACACAGCAGGGTGGCTCCGGGAATTAGCCCATAGATCAGTGCATTTAAAAGGATAATCGAAGAGCTGTCGATCATCCCAACCACCACCAGTATTGTCATAAGAAACAGCGGACCTGCAACAAAGACCGTGATGTAGCCCTCAGCAATCATGCCAAGTGTGTTTAAGTATTTCTCCTGGTCAGCCCCTGCCTGCTTATAATAGTACGATGATTTGATCTTGAAATATTCGGTGAGGCTGCCACCGCTATCGATCACCATGACAAGTCCGTCAAGAAAATCCCTCATATTCCGTGATGGTGACCTCTCGCTCGCATTGTGCAGAGCCTTTATGATATCGATATTAAGATACCGGATATCCCGAACAACGTATCCGACATGATCCGCAACACCTCCGTAGACGTGTCGTTGTCCGGCAAGCGACTCAAGAATCTCGACTAATTCCAGACCGCCGCGGGAGAGCGCGTACATATATGTGATTGCGGATGGCAGCGACCTATCGATGCTTGCCGCAATCTCGCCACTCCGGAATGTCGGATAGTAACTGAACAGGTAGTAGGCGATTCCTCCGGCTACCAACGGAACCGGAATTGTAAGCAAGAATACTTTCGCCCCAAAGAGCGTGTATAATGGGATGCAGATGAGAACGGACAAAAGCAACGCACCGACAGCAACCAGCAGCGAAACAACTGCCGATCTCGCGAGGTATTTGTCAACAGGTAACGGTATCCGTGCCTGCCTGAGTGCCGACATAAGATCTGCATGAGAACTACGTTTCTCTGCGAAGTATGTGCCGAATTTCCGTATTGATGATATATATGTGTACAAACTCCTTGCCCCATGCAACATTGGTCGCTGATTATATTTATATGTTGGTGTCTCGCGCAGGTGGTGTATCGATTTTCGGAGGGGGGTGGTTGTAACTGTGTTTCCCAAAATCCCATAAAGATGAGAACCTGCTCAATGCTCTGGTGGCATGAACCACATGATTACGCAGCTTTCCACAAAATTTCTGTGTTAATCTGTGGATGACAACGGCTGTTAGCCACAAATTAACGCGGGTAAACACCGACTCGAGGTTTTTATGTATGTATGTCAGAGAGACTGAAGGTGAGTCTTACCATACTCTTTGGAGCGGATACGATTTTGACCCGTCTTATGAATCCCTCAAGCTCCGCGGGGTTTTATCCCCGACATCATCAATGTGCTGATCATCCACCCATCCGCTTTGTATATCCACCCTGTGATCGAACTGATGTACAAAAGGCTTGATATCCAGAAGCGGCGTCCCATTCAGGATATCAACATCGCAAATCTCCAGTATGTTGCCTCTGACGTTCTCCAGTCTGACGATGGAGATTCCAATCGGGTTTGGTCGTCTTGGATGCCTGATCGAGAAGATTCCCTTCTCTGAGTCCTCCATAAATGGTTTTGAGATTAGGGAATATCCGTTTGCAAGATGGAAATGATAGAGGAGGATCAAATGGGAGAATCCACCGATGTCCTTAAGCCCATCCGCATATTCTTGAAATACCTCCACCTCGCCTCTTGCGCCGTCTGCAAAGACTCCCTGTATCGGCGTATCATCAGGATCTATGAATGGTGAATGTATAACTCCAATTGGGGTGTGTGTTATATCGGTCATTTGATAGCTTCCGTACTTTTCATCGGGGTATTCTGTGAAACCATGCTTCTTAAAGATCGCGCTCTCGGGAGCCCCGGATGCAGATGGAAACCGGGACTGGCACCGGTGGACTCGCTGATTCTTGCGACTGCGAGAATTCCGGATATGTTGGTTCTACCCAGGGGTGTGGGTGATTAGCATTTCGCGTGATTGGGGAATGGTGTGTGGGAGATAAGCTACACAACCGCGCCAGCCACGCTACCTATTCGCCCTTGTATTCCATGAAACCATCGATATGCCGCAGAACCCCGATGTGATACTTTTTTGCGACCCGCATCTCACCTGTGCACAACGTACAGACCGCAAGCGGCGCATTATGCCGGAGGCGCATCGTCGCACTTCCATCTTCGCAGTCACTCCCACCACCCACACCATCACAATTATCACAATCATCGCCAAGCTCTGGTGCATGCAGCATCGCGTTTCCGAGTTCGGATGCGCCCTGCCCTGTGAGACCGTTCGCCTCAATAATAATGCATTTCGGATTTGCCTCCATAACACGCTCCCGAAACACCTCCCGCTCTGCCTGCGACACGATGTCCCCCTTTGTCGCAACGACCACGTCGGCAGTGGTCAGCAGAGGTCCGACCTTGATCGGTGTGTTCGGTCCGGCAGTGACATCTATCACGCAGACCGCAAGGCACTGGTCCACATAAGGGGCGCACCGCAGACACAAGCCCGCGGTCTCGTTTAGCAGTATCTCCGCGTTCTGCTCCCGCGCCCATGACAACATCTCCCCGGTATTGTAGATCGCAAAATGGTCAGGGCACATATCCCTGGACAGGGCGACCCGCACCGGCACGCCGAGCCGCTTGAATCTAGTGTCGTCATCGGTAAACAGGCAGTCTATCTTGATTACTGCAGGCATAACGTCATTCTGGCGGAGATATGCGATGGTGTGCAGAAGTATAGAGGTCTTGCCTGCACCAGGAGTTCCTGCAATGATTACAAGTTTCATCTACAAGTCACTAAAAACCTGATGCGATGTCGCGGTGTGGCAGCGCCGGGCATGCAAAAGCAACTCATATAGCTGACCTGCGCAGCAATGCCCGTATCCGCGTCTTTAGTTCAAGCAGATCAAACGGCTTGGTCACATAATCCTCGGCGCCGATCTCGATGCCGAGCACCTTATCCTTGATTTCGCCCTTTGCACTGAGCATGATAATCGGAATGTCCCGTGTCAGCGAGTCTTCCTTAAGTTTCATGCAGACCTCATAACCGTTCACCTTCGGAAGCATTAGATCAAGGAGAATTAAGTCAGGCGTCTCTGCCGTGACCTTTTCGAGAGCTTCTGCACCGTCTGCTGCCCCGATCACAGCGTAATTGTCCGCCTCAAGCGCACGAGTAAGCGGGATCAGAGTGTCGGGTTCGTCGTCAACGACCAGTATCTTGGTTCTGGTGTCAGCAAGTCGGTCGAGTCGCTCCTCCACAGCCTCCGGTGCGATATCAAGCGTTTCTGCGATCGCTGTGCTTGATGCGTCTGCGTCCTGCTCCAGTATTGCAAGAATCTGTTTATCAATCTCATCGAGTTTCATCCGTATCACCTACACCGTTTTAGTGTATGTGTGTCTCGGTCGGGTAAAAATGTTTGGCTCTTCGCTATTTCGAGTAGGTAGTTGGAAATCAAGGTAACCCAACCGGGGTGAGTTCTGGTGATGAAATCATTTATTATTCTGTATAGATAATTAACCATAGAGGTCACCGAGGAACACAGAGTTTTCCTGATCGTGCATTACTCACAAAGTTTATCTTAAAACCGGTTACATCACTCTGTGACACGCCATTTTCAGACAGTTTTATCCCAACAAATGATTTTTGGTCGGATCTGGGGAAATTGTAAGCCACAACCATGTAGTTGCCGCACGAGATCCCCTCGCCGAGATTGAGTTCCTTTGTCTTGCTGCATCCACATTCCAGATCGTCCTCGTCATAAGCACATGCGGCAGGGAACAACATGACCAGTACCAGAACATATTGGGGTATCTTTGTATTTTTTGTATTTTTCATATATATCAAACTCTTCTGATCTGCATCATCGCAAAGACGATTGCGACAACCCCTACGAGCGTGTATATGTGGTGGTACGGCTGCGAGCACCCCGCGCCGCCACTACTACTGTTATCGCCGCTTCCGGACGAGGCCGGGTCTGTGGGGAATATACTTGTTACGGAATAACTTGGAAAAGCCCGGAGAACGGATATCCGTGAAAAGAAGCAATGTTCGTGGAGTAATGGACGCCTTAGAAGGCAGCATTTCATAGAATTTTATATTGCAACAAGTCTAATCAGTGCCAGGGACGTTGGATGTCACTCTGTACATATCATGTTCATCGTCCTTGAAATTCCGCTTTCCGGTTATCGGTATCTCCGTGTCATCGATATCCCCCGCCTCGACATTCAGCACCTTTATGACGTCCGGATTATACGTGAGATCAAACTGCCCCGAATCAA
Source organism: uncultured Methanosarcinales archaeon (assembly GCA_965369365.1). Lineage (GTDB taxonomy): Archaea > Halobacteriota > Methanosarcinia > Methanosarcinales > Methanogasteraceae > Methanogaster_D. The sequence continues at coordinate 6,601 of CBDUQO010000046.1, read as the reverse complement.
AGTTAATGATATCATCACATCTATTGTGACCTCGAACGTATCCTCCACACGTATTCGGGTGCGTTTACAGTGACATCGACGTCTGCGTCAGGATCGATCTCAGCCTCATCACCTGCTGCCGTACATGCCATGAGCAGGATTACGTACGATTAATCTGACATTCCGCAGGTCGCCATTTATTTTTCATAATTTCTGCTGATAGCGGTTTTGAACATCTGAAAAATATTATTTTTATACGGTGGTGGACAACCTGTCCAATTTCAACAGAGGATGCTTTACATGATTATGTAATAAATATGTATTTTAATAAAGAGATTATCTTCAAAAACCAAAAATCGCAAGCAATAGCCACTATTCGCCATTTACAAAAAATAGATCTTTTTGCAAAAACACGTGCGGAATGTCAGATTAATATAATCTTCCTTGATATAGAATTCATCTTGATCACCTCATCCATACAATCTTCGCACATACATCCAAACTTTTCGCGATTTCACACCGACCCAGCCCCCCACAGCATCATAATCACAGCGAGATCGCTCACCGCAATTGACAAAAACAACGCGATCGCCACCCTCAACCCAAGTTTCGAGCCAAAGAATGCGACGTTGTATGGTATCAGCGTGTGGAAGATCTCAAAGAGATTGTACAGGAACATCCCGACGATGATCCCCATGAACGCATCCGTCAAACCGAGTCCGTTCACGATTAACTGCTGTGCCATCGAGAAGGCGACAACAAGGTTAAACGCCCCGGTGATTGCTATGGGCATCACTTCAGGCTGCAACGGGAAGACCTCTGCCACTGGGCGGAGCAATAGGTTTACGTAATCCATCAGATCGCTGTTCACAAGAATATACAGCAGAAACACCACTGGAACGAGGATCTTAAATACCTTCGCAGCCACTCCAAGGCTTTCATGGAATGCATCCTTTATTCCTGCCCTGAAATCCGTCTTCTCAACAGGGTGTTCGTACCCGGAATCCTCAAAATTCCGGGGGAGTCGTATCATGCTGTAGCCGATGCCGATACTAGTCTGCACGGCGCCGATTAATAGCCACACCACAAGGAAATAGAGTCCGTTTCGTACTCCGAAGAGTCCGATTGCAATCGGTCCTGTGAAGAAGAAGACATACCATATCATCACAGGCAGTCCTCCTGCAAGTATCGCAGTTATGACCTGTCGATCACTGCCGAGCATGTCGTTTTTGTAGAATCCGGATAGTGTCGGAAGCGAGGATGTGATATTGACCGCACACATCAGAAAGTAGAACGAGCAGCACTTCGGAAGCCTGCACACCTTTGTAAGCGGATCAAAGACGAACCCGAGTCTCAAAACCCACTGCCATCGCGTGGCAGCAGATGCGAAGAATAGCCCGATGTATGCGAGAAGTGCCACCCAGAATGTGAATATGGCTCCTTCAACGATTGTCCCCAAATCCATGCATCACCAGCCGCTCATATATGTCTGAGACCAGATTCAGTGTCCCGTTCCCGAGGTATGGCACAAACGACATCCGGGTAAACGATGGGAACGAGAATACGATCGCGTCGTTTCGTATCCATCTCTCGCCGTCAGTACCAAAGATCATCTTGAAATCAATCTCGTTCACCTTATCTCTGAACTCGTTCTGGGACTCCTCAACAAATGTGGTACACGGAACATCGAACTCCTCCATGCACATCGATGTTGCATAAGCAAGCTCAACGTTCATGCCGAGTTCACGCTCAAGGAACTTGCACATCCCGCTGATCCTCGGAAGATCGCCGGCAACGCAGACCGGTACATCATAGAAGAGCGGAAGATTGCCTCTGTACCTCTTCATCCCGTAATTGACCTGGTTATCGTAATCGACCTTGCAGTATTCCTGAATCGTCTGCATGAACTCATTCCACCCGTGAACGCCGTACGGGTAATCAACAACGACATAAGGGGTGCCAAACTCCTTTTCCAGTTGTTTAGCGAGTTTCACACCATACCCAAAGACGATGTTGAGGATTGCGTCTCCGGCATGACCCAGATTTTTGTATGAATCAGGAATCACGTTTACATTGTATGAGGGGAAGATCTTCACAAGCTCCTCCATGTCCTGACGTGCTCCGGAAACATCGGACTGAAAGCCGATGATGTTTATGATATCCTTATCCTTGCCGTTTCCTCCGGATCCGTTTTCTGCCCGAATCGCAACCTCGCCGAGTTTCTCAAGAAACGCCTCCATTCCCTGCCATGAGGTGGTCTGAAAACCGCCGCAATCGAGATATATATCGATATCTTCAGATTCTACGTCGTCTCCGATGATCGCTGGCGCACAGGACGATAGAACAACGATCTTCTTGCCCACATGGTGCTTTCTCGTTATCGCAATCACGCTCTCGAGATTTTCGACGCCTCCGTAGATTATGCACCGTTCCTGCATCACGCTTGCAGTTGCAGAGCTTCTCATATTATCGCCTGCCACTTCAAGGAAGTTTGGACCGAAATGGCATCCGGTTGGTCCATGCACCAGAACAACACAATCCGTAAGCGATGTTGCGACCCGGTATGCACCGAGCAGCATGCAGCCCTGTGATGGTTCGATCATTTTTGCCTCCAGACGTCGCTTACAGTCTCTTCCCAGCAGGTCCTGCAGTGCAGCGTCTCCTTAAGACATGGGAACCGCCAGCCATCGATCGGATAATCATAGAACAGGAGTCGCCTATCAGACCGTCTGCCATTAACCTTCCCTGCGAGGGCCCTCGCAAGCGTTATTATCATTGAATACGATATCCTGAAGGGCGAGTACCCGTAAAGATCAGGGTTTATCGCTGGTATTCCGTTGTGCTCATAAAACATCGTCCGTTCATTGTTATCCGTGAGGGTGCTGACAATCGCCACGTCTACACCCTTAGCCGCGTTGATCTCGTCGGATGCATCCAGATTGACGAAGACCTCATCTATCCCGAGGTCATTCGCACGTTTTCCGAGTTCATCTGTAAGCTGTGCGGTATGCTCTTTCTTTGTTCCAAACCGTTCGAGCCATTCGGTATTGATGAACAACTTCTTGATGGCAACTCCAATGAACTCAAGAATCTTGAGATACTCAATTGAGACTGGCATAGGAACCGTTACGAGAGAGAATGTCTTGCCAGTAAATATTCGTCTGATACCATCCAGTTCTATATTCATTGCTTTTTTCTCCTCCTTTAGCATATCTTCGCACGCACCATCCAGATTGAACTTCGATGCAATATCCCTGTAGAATTGTTCGATGCCCTCAAGTCCTGAGTACTTTACAGAGAGCGGATCGAAGAGATAATCGATGCCGTACTTTTCCTGCATGAATTGCGCAGATTTTTCGCTCCTGCGCATGAAATTAAGTTCTGCTGCGCTCATCCTTCTGATATCGCTCACAGAACAGCCAGGAAAGATGACGTTCACAGTGACGCCCATTCGCCCGAGCAGCACAGTTATCTCATCGAGTTCCCCTTTCAGGTCTTCAAAGTAGTGAAACCTCCCGAAAGTATCCAGATTTACCGATTTTTCGATCGTATCCGCATCCTCGGTCAACTGCTCGATTAACGAGTACATCGCATCAAGTCTACCACATCGCTCGATTCCGAAGGTGATCTCGCCATTCTTCTTCCACGCATTGATCGTGTCCATTGTGAGCTCATCGATACTATCGCTCCGGTCATCGTGCTCAAAGCCTGCCGAGGGTGTTGTGACGACCGCTGCATCCACCCGGTCCGCAACACGGGATACCACGTTCTCGATATCGTCCCCGATTATTGCGGGGACGCACGAATTGACAACCGCGATCAATTCCGGTTTAACAGTTCGATCCAGCTCTAAAATCGCTTTCTCGAGGGTCTCTTCTCCGCCGTACACGACATCGGTCTCGTTTAACTCGGTGCTGTAGACCCGTGGTGGCTCCTTTCTGCCGAGCAGTTTCATCCGCAACGCGTCGGTCGGGAGAAATCTCGGGAAGTACGCACAGCCCTCCGGGCTATGAACCAGAGCAACCGCGTTCTCAATCTCGCCGACAGTACATACCGCACCGAACATCTTGCAGTCGATGCTGTACTGGGTTGCCAGACTCAGCAGATTCGCATAATACATTTCCATAGTGCTAATACTTGTATTCATTCTTTCATTCATTCCTGTGTTGATTTGTACCAATCCCTATCAGAAGGGCGTTTTTTACTCGCAAACTTTCCACAAAAGTTTGATCAAAAACTGACTTCCAACCCGGAGGGCAGTTTTTACTCGATTTTTTGTGAAAAAATCGTTGTGGAAAAATCATTTTTTCGCACCTATCAAAAAATAACCATTACTCTCGATATCACCACATATCCTTGAGAGGATACCGCTTATCATCTCTTTTATTGAGGTGTCAACATGCACAATCTCGCATCCGCAGTCTGTAAGGACATCCCTTGCGAAGTCCAGATTGATTTTGGGATTGCCTCCGGTCGTCTCTTGTATCACCTTCCAGGTGTGGGCGTGATCCTCACCATTAAGGCGTTTGATTGCGATGTATGCACGGTAGATCGCTTTTGATCGTAGACTCAGCGCATATCCGTTCTGCTTCCGGTCAACCTCGACTATGACGATCGTGCCGTCCTTTTTCGTGACTCTCACCATCTCTCGCATCGTCTCTTCAGGGTCGGGAACCGGCCAGAGCGCAAACTTGCAGAGCGTGCCATCAAAGACATGATCCTTGAACGGGATTTGCCCGCTATCGGCATGCACCGCAGAAATCTCGCTACCTGATTCTTCTGCCCGCATCCTCACCCGATCCAGCATCGACCTTGAGAAATCGAGCGAATGGACCCGAAATTGTGCGGAGAGTGGAAGGGAGATTGATCCGGCGCCGCAGCCAACATCGAGAAGCGTACCGCCCTCGTTAAAGAGGTCCCGCACGGCTGCCACATAGACATCGTCCCGTATCCACAACCGTCTCGTGATCTTCTTTGAATCGTAGCTGTCAACGAGAGCGTCCCAGGGAGTTGTCATAGCTTTTCACCATTTATAAGGAAGATCAGTTCGCCGTATCCGGTGATCTTCTGCATGAGTCTTGCGAGTCTCGTTGAGACCCGATCAACGATCGAATAATCAACATCGTCTACCGCAATACCGCAATCTTCGAGCCAGCCCCTGATCTTTTCGGATGAGGTGTCGATTTTGTGATACTTTCTCATCTCCTTAAAATGCCGGTTCGGGTCTCTTCCGGTTCGTGTCTTGTAATAAAATCCCTGAACCCTGTAAAACGGAATTCCAATGATTCTCTGCCGGAGTGTCGGTTTATTGTTCTCGTACCAGTCGCCTTCGATGATAACGATCTTCTTCTTCGCAACCCTCGCAATCTCCGCAATTCCGTGCTTCGGATCAGGGAGGGGCCAGACCGCATACCTGCAGATCACGGCATCGAAGCTATCATCCTTAAACGGCATATTCTGGGTATCCGCATTGACAATCTCGGGATCCACTTGCATCTCATGCTTTCGAACCGCCATCTGCTGCAGCATCTTCCCGGAAAAATCAAGAGCTGTCACATCGAACTCCTTTGATAGCGGGAGCGACAGTGCGCCTGCTCCGCAGCCAACATCGAGAATCTTCTTGCAACCCGAGATTCTCGGTATAATCTCTTTTGTCCATGTCTCAGGACTGCTGTGGTACCACTTCCGGTTCTTAAGATCGTACTCGGGTACGAGCTTGTCCCAGCATTCCACAATCTCCTTTGCATCAGTCATATCAGCCACATCCTGGTCGTACCCTGGTCACACCGGCGCTCCCTCGTGTTTCAGACGGGTTCTCTCCCTGATCTTCTGAGCAAGTTCCGCCAGCTTCTCATCTGTTAGCGGCGTTGGTGAGATCTGGTCTGTGTTATTGAGGACGTTCCTGGCAAGAGTTCTGTACGATTCTGCCATCTCGGATTCCGGTTCTCGCTCAATAACGGTCTGTGCATAAATTTCAGACTCGGTAATCAAATATGAACTCTTCACAGCCCCTATGATCCGTGATCCGATCTCGCCTGCGAATTCTTCCACAAGGCTGATATCATCCAGGAGACCACGCACATTATAGATGATGCCGCCCAGCCGGGTTCCGTTCCTGTCCGAATACCTGTGAATCCCTTTGCAGATGTTGTTTGCGGCAAAGACTGAGAGATAATCGGAGGAGGTCACGAGTATGACCTGATCCGCAAATCCCTTTCTCAGGTTTATTCCGAAACCACCGCATACGATGTCGCCGAGGATGTCATAGAGAATGACATCAGGCGCAAGCTCGTCCACAACAATCCGGTGGATCAGGTCTATTGCAAGCGAGACGCCACGTCCCGCACACCCGACTCCGGGCTCAGGACCGCCAACCTCGATGCAGGAAACTCCGCCAAACCCTTCTTGCACGATATCTTCGGCTTTGATCTCTTTCCCGTAAACAAATTCGCTGAGCTCAAGTGGAGCGGATGTCTTCTCTGAAAGTACCCTGGAAACGGTCGGCATAACAATGTCGCCACGCAGATTCCGGGTGCAATCCGATTTCGGATCACACCCGACAACGAGGACCTTTACTCCGTCTTCAGCCATGGCGGACGCGATGTTGGATACGGTGGTTGAC
>CBDUQO010000045.1:0-12064 GCA_965369365.1 uncultured Methanosarcinales archaeon | reverse complement strand
CATTCGTGCCATTCGTTTATTCGTGTCATTCGTGATCTCTACGCCTCCAATGCTCGCAGGCACAATTCATCTTGCGAGCTGCTTGTAACTCGAATTACCAGAGAGCCTACAAATCTAAGGATTGGCATGGTTTATTACTCGAGAGTCAAATCTTCGAACTCTGCTGAACTGATGAGTTCCACACTCACGCATATACTTGCGCCCTATTGGTTCTGATGCAATAAAGATAGTCGCTTTCAGGGGTTGTCACATTACGTGGTGTTTGGGTCACATCCTCGTTGGTGATGCGGTCGGATAAGTCCAAATACTGTATGAAATCTCTTGAATGAATCTCGCTCTTGGGCAAATAACATTTAATCCAGGTCCATCTATAAAATCTGTGGCTGATAAAAGCTTTTAGCCACAGATGAGCAACGATTTTATAGATTCTACATACAACTCACTTGAACAGATTCATGGAAATGCATGTAACGATAGATGGCGTGACAGCCAGGAAAGTCATTATAATTTAGGAATTTCTCATTTATTTTATCTATTGGTGAGACTTTGTGTAATATGAATTATTAAAAACATAAAATCTATTGCACGTCAAGACTCAACCAAACACCACAAACATGTGCACTCCGATAGAACTATTATAATTGATGCCAGCGTCTAAAAAGAAGGAACAAAAGTAATCGATGCAGAGTACTTAAGATATACCCGAAAATGAGGTGTAATTGTAATGGATACACAAAGTATGCTGAATCAGATGTGCGAAAGCGATATCAATGACGCCGATATCAAGGCGATCTGCAGAAGCCGTGGTTTTCCTGCCAAAGAGGCTACTTCTCGAGACGTCTTTGAGAACTTCTTCATCTCCACAATTGGCGTAGAGGAAGCACTGAACTCATTAACATACAAGGAAGTTGTATTTCTCCACTTGCTAAACAAAATAAAGAAAAAAGTTGGTATCAATTACTTCAAGCGACTATATGGTTGCGCAGAATCCGCGGACGGGTATTATTACGGGACTTTTACCAAGCAGTATAAAGAAACATTCAAGGAAGTAAAGAATAATCTGGTGCGAAAGGGGGTACTAATCGCGATAGATCAAGAAATGCATGGCAAGTCTGCCAAGATGGAACGCTTGCGATTCTCTTTTCCACCGGAATTCGGAGAGTTTCTTCCACCCCTCGTCAAGCCTTCGAAATTTAAAGAAGCAGGGGATTTTAAGAGCGCGGTACTGCGTGATAAACTGCTTGAGATTGGTGGCGGGAGAGAGAAACCATCTCATCTACCAAACTCGAAGAAAAAATCGTTTATACTTGAAATCAAAGATGGTGAGCTGTCTATCGGAGACAACCGATTCAGAGCAAAACATCTGTTGGATTGGCAGAAAGCTTGCATGCGTGCGTCCATTAAAACCGATACGAAAAAGCAGAGTTACCCAAGTTATCCAAGTGAGGATATGGCTCCTATCGATGTTGTGTTTTATACACTCTCACAACTTGGAGCGCATGAATGGCTACCCGCAGGCAGCCTTGATGTGGTGCTTGAGATCTTTACCGGAGATACTGCAAGTCACCCTTCCGAACAGATCTGTGAGGTGGGATGGGTGTGGGGGTGCTTTGTAAAAGTCGTGGTGGATAAAACGGCATACTATCGGTTACCTGATGATTCTTTAGGTGATGCGACCTCGTCGCCGCCCGAACAGTATCTGCAGATTGCGCCTGACGGTACTGTAGTGTTGAATCTGGTGAAAATCCCTTATGCCGCACTGGAAGTACTGGCTTCGGTTGCACTCCTGGATATCCATAACGCAAATCTGCGAGCTACCGCAGACATAATTAAGATCGGGAACGCGCTCGCGACAGTTCAAAAAGAAGGTGCTTTTGAGTGGTTAAGAGGAAACTCGTCCGGTTTTCGCAGTGCAATTGAGATTGCTGAAAAGAGATGGGGTAAACAGATCATTCATGAAGACTTGATGGTTGCACAGGTAAAAGATCTGAGCCTCAAGGTGCAGATCGAAAAGTCGTGTACCGGTTCGCAACTTATATTGCTTCCGGATGATTATATCGCCTTTCCCGGTGACCTCCTTCCCGCGATACAGAAAATAGTGGGCGCGTCAGGACATGTGATCAAGAAGATGAGGAATGAATGATGCAATCAAAACCAGACTTAACTCAGGCAGATATCGGCGAACTGATCGCTGTTTCCAACCAGTGCGATCTGCGCCATGACCTACATGCTTTTGTTAAGTATGTGCGGGAGCGCGATGTAAAGCGACTACACCGGAGTAATGCGTTGAACAAGCCCGATCACAAGCGATTGGCAAAACTCATGAGCGATTCTTACCTGGCAGAAGAAGTAGAGGTAAACGGGCATTCGGACTGGATAGATTATGTCGATAGACTGGCGCTTGCATTCAAGTTCACAAACTACGACACTGAGGGGACCTATATGGGGTATTACAGCCGTGAACCATCGTATCCTGACAATTACATCGATGTCAAGGCAAAAAGATACGAAGAGTTCGTTGATTTACCGTTAATAGAGCAGGAGAAGAAGCTTCAGGATATATTAGTAAAATCTTATCTTGATGATAGCAATGAGTTTTACGAGACAAGTGTGCTTGGCAGGCTATCAGGGTTCTCGACATGGGGGTCGGCAACTGGCATTATACCGGGACTTGATTTTGGCAAAGCAAGGTGGTTTCTTATCGGGGTTTTACAATCCTGCACGCCTGGTGTCTGGTACACTACCACCTCATTGATCCGATATCTAAAAGAACATCATCCATTCTTTCTCATTCCAAAGAAGCCCAAATATCAATATGAAAGGGATGCAAAGGATGGCAGGTATGGCAATTTCCAGGAGCAAAAGGAGAAGTGGGGTAAGAGGATACCGATTTTAGAGAGTGATACGGATGCGTTTGAGCGGGTGGAAGGTCGTTTTGTGGAACGGTTCCTTGAAGGATTGCCCTTTATTTTAGGATATGTCGAGGTCGCCTATTCCAAAGTGGAGTACAAGGGAATTCTACCTGAGATTAATCAGCTTCAGGCGTTTCGGGTCAATGACATGTTCCTGCACGTGATGAGCGGTGACAGTATAGCGCCTAAAGTTACAGTGCAGCCGAATTTCGAGATGCACGTGGAATCGGAATTGTATCCGGTTCGGATTCTTGCGCAATTAACAAAACTTGCGGATGTCGTAACAAAGGACAGAACAAACATCTTGAAACTTCAAAAAAAGAAGGTTCTGACTCAACTGAGTGAAAGAGACGGCTTTGATGTGATTAAGCTCCTGGAGAATATGGGCGGTCAGAAACTGCCACAGAATGTTAGGCTCGAACTCGACGAGTGGACCGGGGCATCAAACGCATTTACGCTCTATGAGAACGTTACGCTTCTTGAAGGAAACAAAGATCTGCCCAAAATCGACGAATTCACGATTAAGTCCATATCACCTGCGATTAGAATCGTGCATTCACCGGATGAGTTGTTTACACATCTTGAGCGGAAGGAGCTGGTCCCTCTCCGCATAAAACATCGCTCTTCGGCTTTTACGCTCCTTCCCGACGGCGCAGACACGGTCTTTCCCGGGCGCGATATGAGCGCTTCAAAATCAAAATCAAAATCGAAGGCAAAGACAAAAGCAAAGAAGCGTGTGACGATAAAACGGGAAGCCCGGATCACATTTCACTTCCCGGAAAAAAAATTGATGGAAGACTTCCGCAACGGACTTATAGCTGCCCGGTGCCCGGTTGCCGCAGATTGGAGCGGATTGGCACTTTCCTTTGATAAGCGTTACGAAACAGAGGTAAAGAAAGTCAGTAAGGAACTAAAAGAGTACGCAATCAAGATCGAGGATGCCCTATGAGCTCACAGCCACAGAAGCCGCTCATAATCCAGAGCGATCGCACGCTAATGCTCGAGGTAGGGCACCCGGGGTACGTAGAATGCCGTGATTTCCTATCTCTCTTTGCAGAGCTGGTGAAATCTCCTGAATTCATCCATACGTACCGGGTAACACCGCTCTCGCTATGGAATGCGGCAGCACTGGATGTGCCGTTTGAAAAGATCACGAAAGGTCTTGAAGAGTTCTCTCGTTACAGCGTTCCGTCAAATGTCACCGTCGATATGAGGGAATGGTATGAGACGTATGGCAAGCTGGTCTTGCAGAAAGCCGAAGCTGCAGAAGACTGCCTGGAGCTTGTTGTTGCAGACCCCCGCATTCTGGAACGAATCCGTAACAATGAGTCGTTAGAAGACTTTTGGGTGGCTAACGACCGCATTCCCGGACTATTTATATCACAAGCAAGACGCGGCGATCTTAAGCACGCATTGATAAAGGCAGGCTATCCGGTCAAAGACCTGTGCGGATATCTGGAAGGGAAACGGTTCGATATCGCTTTGCGCGACATTGATCTTGGTGGGAACACGTTTGCACTGCGTGATTATCAAAAGGAGGCTATAGATCTCTTTTACTGTGCCGGGGAGAAGACCGGTGGCAGCGGAGTGATTGTTCTTCCATGCGGTTCGGGCAAGACAATTATAGGGCTTGGAACGATAGCCCAGATATCAAGTTACACATTGATAATTGCCACCAACACGGTCTCTGTTGCGCAGTGGCGTACTGAACTGATCTCCAAGACGCACATCAACGAAACGGACATCGGCGAGTATACCGGGCGCAAAAAAGAGATTAAGCCGATCACGATCACCACCTACCAGATGCTGACACACCGTAAAACAAAGGATAGTCCGCTTCACAACCTGAAGCTCTTCACCGAGCATAACTGGGGACTAATTATATATGATGAGGTGCATATTCTCCCGGCTCCGGTATTTCGTGCAACAACAGAAATTCAAGCCAGGCGGCGGCTCGGGCTTACTGCGACACTGGTTCGCGAGGATGGCAAGGAGGATGATGTCTTTGCACTGATCGGACCAAAGCGATACGATGTCCCGTGGAAGACGCTTGAGAGTCGCGGCTATATCGCGGAAGCCATCTGCACCGAGTATCGCATCCCCCTCTCGTCCAAAGAGGAGCTTAAGTACGCCCATGCCGATAAACGCGCCAAGTTTCGCATCGCAGCAGAGAACGAGCGCAAAAAAGAGCTTGTGTGCGAACTCCTGGAGAACCACGCAGGTGAGAGCATCTTAATCATCGGTCAATTCATTTCGCAGATAGAGAAACTTGCCAAATCACTGGAGCTTCCGATTATCACAGGCAAGACCAAACAGGATGATCGGGAGAAGCTTTACGATCAGTTCAGGAAGGGGGATATTAACACACTTGTGGTATCAAAGGTCGCAAACTTCTCCGTGGATCTGCCTGACGCCAGCGTCATGATCCAAATATCGGGTACTTACGGTTCGCGTCAGGAGGAAGCGCAACGATTGGGGCGCATTCTTCGTCCGAAAGAACATGCTTCCCATTTCTACACACTGGTCTCGAAAGGCACCGTTGAACAGACGTTCGGGAGCAATCGTCAGCTATTTCTGGTGGAGCAGGGGTATAGGTATCAAATCAGGTACTTTTGAAGGGTTCGTGAAAACACAAGCATACCACACACCCAAGATTGCTGCAAGACTCGGTGTCGGCGAATCCACGATACGAAACCGTGTGCGTGCGCTTGAGGAAGAAGGGGTCATCAAACAGTACACGGTCGTAACCGATCCTGCGAAACTCGGGTGCAATTCGGTTGCCCGTCGGAATTGATGTCGAGCCCTCGCATCTCCTTGATGTTGCACTGCATTTGAGCGAGTTTTCAGAGGTGAAATTCGTTGCAACCTCCGCGGGAGATCACATGATCATGACCGAAGTGTAGCTTACGGATGGGGGTGCGCTCAGGACATTTATTGCGGAGAAGATCAAAAAGTTAGACGGTAGCCAGTGCGCTTCGCGTGACTACCTGGACCCCGGCTAAACCACTTCCATTGTCGATGGTGGCTTTGTCGCAATGCCGTACGTTACGCTCACAACGCCCGTTACCTCGCTTGTGATCCGCTCAGCCAGCCGTTCCAGCACATCATACGCCAGTCTCGTCGGTCGTGCGGTTCTTGCATCGATGCTCTCCCAGCATCTGATCTCGATCTGCATGCCGTAGTCTCGCTCTCCGTTTCTCATGCCTGTGACCCGGTCCTCGTGCAGGATTGCCATGTACTGGAAAGCCCCTGAATCTACCAGTTCTTCCTCAAGGATCACTGTTGCCTGCCTGACGGTCTCGATCCGCTCGGGGGTGGCTTCTCCGATCACGCGGGCGGCAAGCGCGGGTCCCGGAAATGGCATTCTGTTGTAGATTGCCTCTGGCAAGCCAAGGGCTTCTGCAACTTTCCGCACGCCGTCCTTTCGCAGTTGTATCAGTGGTTCTATGATCTTGTATCCGAACGTCTTCTCCGGATCGATTCCGAGTTGTTCGAAGACGTTGTGCTGCCTCTTGATCCCTGCAACGGTCTCATCCACGTCTGTTAAGATCGTTCCCTGCAGGAGATGCTTTGCCCCGCTCTCCTTAACGAGCCTGCCAAAGACGTCCTTGTAGAATGTCTGCGTGATCGATTCTCGCTTCTCTTCAGGGTCAGTGATCCCGCTCATTGCATCAAAAAACTCGGTTCTGGCATCGATTACCTCAACGTGTACGCCGAGTTCTTTGAAGACCGAGACGATCCATTCCGGTTCACCCTGCCTCATGATGCCGTTATCAACGAAACACGTCTTGAGACGGTCTCCAAGTGCGCGGTGCCCCAGCATGGTGACCGCGGATGAATCGACTCCTCCCGAGAGCGCATTTATCGCAAGACCGTCACCGACGGTTTCTGATATCGCACTTACCTGCTGTTCTATAAAATCTTCTGAATTCAGAGTTTTTACGGTTATTTCTTCCATTGTGTCAGTCTCCGTATGTTTGGTTGTGTGTGTTAACGATTGATGTGGTGGTGCGTGTTTAGCTTACCACAAAAGTACAATTTTCACGAGAAAGTATGGTGGGGCAGGATATAAAATGTGAACATATCACCAGTGTCCTGTGTGTGCCACCATTTTTCCCGTCAATCTCGTGGAATCCCGTGGTTTTTTTGCCTCAGCTAAACACATACATGCAAGTGGTCCACTTAAGCTTATACTCAATCGACCATCCGCATTATCCCAAACCCTTAAGATATTACATGATAATATAATCAAACATATTCACTAAGCAGAGGGTTTTATCATCAAACAGGAAATATGGATCGAGAAATACCGGCCAAAGAAACTGTCAGATGTGGTCGGGCAGGCTAACACGATCGGGCGGCTGATCTCTTATGCACATACAAGGAATCTGCCACATCTGATGTTCACAGGTCCGCCCGGAGTCGGAAAGACTGCATCTGCCGTATCCATAGCAAGAGAACTCTTTGGTGATACGTGGCATTCCAATTTTACCGAGTTAAACGCAAGTGACGAGCGCGGCATCGACGTGGTGCGACACAAGATCAAGAACTTTGCAAGGATGTCGCCGGTCGGAGACGCCGAATTCAAGATCATCTTTCTGGATGAGGCTGATGCGCTGACGTCTGACGCCCAATCTGCGCTGCGCAGGACGATGGAGAAGTACACGCAGACGTGCAGGTTCATACTGTCGTGCAATTACTCATCACGGATCATAGAGCCAATTCAATCGAGATGCGCGGTCTACAGGTTCAGTCAGGTCCCAGATGACGCAATCGAGGAGAGAGTCCGGTATATTGCAGACTGCGAGCATCTTGACATCACAGACGCGGGAGTTGAGGCGGTCACGTACGTTGCCCGCGGCGACATGCGAAAAGCAATCAACGCGCTGCAGGCGGCAGCAATGCTTGGCACGACCATCGATCGCGATGACATATACCAGATAACAGCAACAGCGCGTCCCGAGGAGATTAAGGAACTCATCCGGGGTGCGTACCGGGGAGATTTCGCAGAATCTCGCCGGGGACTGGATGATTTATTGACCAAACAGGGGTTGTCTGGTGAGGATATTGTCGGGCAGATATATCGGGCGATATTTGATATTGAGGAAATCCCGGACCGTAAAAAGGTTGAATCGATAGATAAAATTGGAGAAATAGATTTCAGGATCACGGAAGGTGCAAACGAGCGGATACAGCTTGATGCACTTTTATCATGGTTTGTATTATCGGGGACTAATTAAATTGGAGATTACAATGAACAATCGAGTACCTACAGGAATACCCGGGTTCGATGAACTGTGCGAGGGTGGACTGATCAAAGACCGGACCTACCTGCTGGCAGGGACTTCGGGTACCGGCAAAACAAACTTTGCGTTCCAGTTTCTGTGCAATGGAGCCACCCAGTACGGCGAAACCGGCATCTTTGTCGCAACCGAGGAACGTCCTCCGCAGATCCGCGAGAATCTTTCGAGGTTTGGATGGGACATTGCGGCGCTTGAAGAGGCTGGGAAGCTTGCGATCATTGATGCGTGTTCCACGAAGATCGGTATCCCGTCACAGGAGCGATATGTGGATGTGCGCCCGTTTGATATGCGTGCCATACTTGACCAGATCATTGAGATACAGGATGCAACCGATGCAAAACGTGCTGTGATTGATTCGAGCACGTCCATCGGATTTCATTTCCAAGATCCGGCAAAGATCAGGATCGAACTGCTCAAACTGAGCACGACCCTTGAGATTCTGGGTCTGACAACGATCCTGACCTGTGAGATTATTGACGACACCATGCAGAGCAGGTTCGGCGTCGAGAACTTCGTGACCGAGGGTACGATCATGCTGTACAACCAGCGCCGCAAGAATGTGCGCGTCCGCAGTATGGAGATTTTCAAGATGCGCGGATCCGACCACAGCAAGGACATTCACCCGTACGAGATCACATCGGCAGGCGTAGTTATCCATCCGCACGAAGAGGTCTACTGAGGTAATGGGGCACCAGGAACCAGGGTCACCAGGGATGCAGCTCCACGATATCTTCCATCTCGATCCGGCAGAACATGTGTTTCTGGCAGAGAACAGCTTCTACGACCAGAAGCAATCGCCACTCACAGAGCGCTACCTCGAAGAACTCGCCGCGGTTGCAGGCAGCAGTAACAGTAGCAACAATAGTTCCGTACAACTGATCGATCCGGGCAGCTGCGCCCCGATTGCAGTCGCGGTTTACGTGCATTCACAGGGCATCTGCCACTGGCTCGCGCTCACAAACGTGATCTCAAAGGACACGCGTTTTCCGGAAAAGATATCTGATATCTTTGGTAACCAAAGCGAAATTATTGAAACAAATGCATCTGATATACGCGAGGCGGTAATTGAGTATTATTCCATCTTTCTTGTGAACAGGTGGCTGTGTGAATCCTGCGCGCGTGAAGAGATGCCGTATCTTGATCTCGGGACTATGGTGTCGATGCGTGAACTGTTGCATGAAACGCCGGGGGGTGAAACTGGAAAACCCGATCAGCCGGATCAGGACGTGCGAAACGAGCGTCTGACGCGTCTTGTTCGTAAAGCAACATCCGGAAAAGGAATCGATCCTGATCGTGCAGACGTGCTTGAGATCTGCTGCGGAGACGGAAGCGCCACAGGTGTGCTCCGCGAGATTGGATGTGACCCAATCTGCATCGATTATGATATGTGTGACATCTGCGACGGACTGAAGAGCGGGGCGCTTCATGAGGAACGATCAATCGTTCTTGACGCCACAGAACTTTCGTCATTCTTTGATCAAGAGTTTGACTGCGTGGCAGGGTTCATGATAGGACCCATCCAGCCGTTTAACGAGGAGATGTGGGCGTTGGTGCTGCACGAATCTGTAAAAGTCGTGCGGACGCCCGGGTTGTTAATCTTCACGTTCCACAACCGGGAAGAGCTCCTATTTGCCACGGATGTGCTCGATGATTGTGTAACCGATGTGGAGATACTTGAAAACACGCCGGATATCGGATATGACCGGTGGGTATATGTCGGTTTAGTGAAATGAGGTAGAAAATACATGGAAATTACAAACGAAATACAGATTATAACCATCTGCCCGGTGTGTTCGTCGCAGGAGCTTCATGACGTGCTGAAACGGCGTGGCAGTGATCAACTGGTGCGCTGCACAGAGTGTGGCAGCGTGCATAATGTCGCATTGCAGGCGCGGGAAGCCCCTGAGACTACGAGTGTCAGGATCATTGTGAGCGCGGGCGAGGACTCGGCGCAGTACAACATCGAACTGCCGCTGGATCATGAAGTCTACACTGGCGACGAACTGCTTGTGGACGATCCGTCTGCGGACGAGGTGCATCTGGCAGAGGTTGCATCTGTTGAGTCCCGCGGAGCGCGGGTAATATCGGCTGTCGCTGCCAACATCGATACGATCTGGTCACGGGCGATCGATAAGGTGGCTGTGAAAGTGGCGATCCACAACGGCAAAAAAACCCGGTCGGTCAAGCTGCAGGAATACGGGGACCGGGAGTTTACGGTTGGTAGTATCGAAGAGGTTGCCGGAAGCAGATGCAAGATTATCAGAATCAAGACCCGGGAATCCGGATTTCGGAAATATGCCGGCAATGTTGTCTGCGCAAAGGATGTTAAGCGGATATTTGCAGAGCGGGTCTGAATCTGGCAGCGTCCTGAACCAGGCTCATCTATACCCCGGATCCGGGACATGCCCCCAAGTATTGTGTGGAATTCCGGGGCGGTCACGTCATCCGGGGTTACATAAGATTTCATGAATCTGTTCAAGTGCATTGTTAGGTAAAATCTGTGAAATCAGTGTTCATCTGTGGCTAACAGCTTTTATTAGCCACAGATTTCACAGATGGACCCAGATTAGATGTTATTTGCCAAAGAGCGAGATTCATTCAAGATATTTCATATTATGTATGGGTTTATCCGACCGCACCACCGATGGGGATATACTCCAAACACTTGCGTAATGTGACCGCCCCCCGGTTTGCAGGACATTATCGATTACCCAATTTGGCGATACTGGTGACGCGTGACAACCACGCCTAAAAAACACAGAAGCCAAAAGCTTTAAAGGGTTTCCTTGCGCATTATCAATATGTGGATCGGGTTTTGGTGCCCTTGTGGGCAGCGAACCAGGGAGTGAACCTGTGAATAAGGCAAAATATCCATCAGTATATACCACGCTTACGATCGGTAGCGTCGAGCTTCCGAACAGGATCGTGTTTCCTGCGTGGCAGGTGAACTATGCGAATACAGACGGAACAGTCTCAGATAAACTCACGGATTTCTACACAGCAATCGCAGACGGTGGCTGTGGACTGATATTCACCGGCGCTGCGATGGTGTCCCCGGATAGTGTCGCATTCGACCGGGTTATGCGAATAGACCATGACGGATGCATGTCAGGGTTAACGAAGCTCTTCAGCGCGATATCAAGTCGTGGAAGTGTGCCAGGCATCCAGATAGCGCATTATGGCAGGCAGGCAGCAAGAAGCGTGATAGGACATGATCTGCTCGCGCCAAGTGCGATCCCCTGTCCTGTGATGTCGCAGTGCGATCCTGAATATGTGGTGAGGGAGATGACACCAGATGAGATCGTGAGAGTGCGAAATGACTTCATTGGGGCTGCCGTTCGTGCGGAGGGGGCGGGAGCAGGGGTTGTCGAAGTACATGCGGCTCACGGGTACCTGCTGAGTGAGTTTCTGTCGCCGTACTCAAATCATCGCAGCGACGACTACGGAGGAAGCCCGCGCAACCGCGCGAGGCTGATAATAGAGATCATTGAAGGCATCCGCGAGAGGTGCGATATTGCAATCAGCGTCAGGGTAAGCGGGCATGAGTTTGTGGACGGGGGGCTTTCGCCACCCGATTTTGTGGAGATAATCCCACTACTGGAGGATGCCGGGATGGATATGCTGAACGTGTCTGCCGGCGTCTACGAATCGATGGAACGGATCGTTCCGCCGCAATCGCTTGGCGAGATGCCGCATGTTGGGGTAGCCGCCGAGTTGAAGCGGTTTGCGAGCATTCCGGTCTGCGCTGTCGGGAGCATATTCTCAATAGGCGATGCGGAATCGATTTTGGCATCAGGAAAAGCTGATCTTGTCGCAATGGGGAGAGCACAGGTTGCAGACCCTGGAATT
>CBDUQO010000044.1:0-12727 GCA_965369365.1 uncultured Methanosarcinales archaeon | reverse complement strand
AGGATCCCCGCCGTGTGAAGGCGATGTCATAACCGACTAGACCACGAGCCCATGACTAATGGTTTAGAGTATGGATAACAATATAAAGATTACGTGAACAAATCGGACATGACTAATGTGGACATGACTAATGAGCTCAAGGATTGATATGGACCGACAGATGAAATGCGAACTACATGGAGATGTGATAACCGCAGGCAGCGATGCAGTCAGCGAACTGTATGACCGCGGTTTCTACGGGCGAAAAAAAGATGGGGTGCTTGAATTATCGCTCATCGAGGGCGCGTACCTGCTGTACCGCGAGAAAATAGAGATTTTCTCGAACGAAACGTCTGTTGATTTCAAAACATTCTTTGAGATCGCATCCGGGCGTTCCGAGGATTTTGAACTGCGATATATCGTGTTTAAGGATCTGCGCGAGCGTGGTTACTATACAAAGATGAATCCAATCGGGTTTCGGGTGTATCCACGGGGTGGACATCCGGGAGAAGTCCCGGCGCACCTATTTATCTATGTAATCTCCGAGCGAGCACAGCTCCCACTGAAAAGCCTGATTCATGAGCTGAACAAAGCAGTAAATGCAAGGAAACGATTGATACTGGCGATAGTGGATGAGGAAAGCGACATAACATTCTACGAGATAAAAAAAATAGCCATGGTGGGTAAAACCCCGATCGAGCCGGAAAAAGTCGAAGTCCCGATGATCGCAGGTCTGGTTAACGATCGGACGATTGTCTGGGATCAGGAGATGTCTGATTTTCTGCATAGCAGCTATTTCTTCGGGCGAAAACTTGACGAGTCCCGGCTTCAGCTATCGCTTGTCGAATCCGGCTACCTGCTTGGCAAGCAGTGGATCCGGATCGAGCACAAGGACGTTGTAGACTCAGATGCGGGCAAGTTCAACGAGTACGCGGCAGGTGTCGAACCCGGATACATGCTGAAGTATCAGGTGTACGCACATCTCAGGGATAACGGGCTTGTTGCAAAGACCGGATTTAAGTTCGGAACCCATTTTCGTGTGTATAAACAGTTTAAGTCGGACACACACTCGGAATACCTCGTACACGCGGTCATGCCCGATTACATATTTGCGCTGCCCGAACTGTCGCGTGCGGTGCGCATCGCAAACAGCGTCAGGAAACGGATGGTTTTTGGATATGCCAATGGTGAGGTTGAGTATGTCGAGATCGGATGGATCCGGCTATGATGTTTTATATGACCGGGTAGTACATCCGGATGTACTGCATGATGGTAGTAGGGCTTGCCGTAAAATAACATGATGTGATCCGTGTCATTCGCCTCAAACGCGCGAGTTCGTGGTTTAATCAATTTTGTAACTACTCCGGCATGTTGATTGGTTGCCCGATTGCGATCCGGTACTTTCTGGCAAGAAAATAACCGCAGATGCGTGCGAGATTTGCGCAGATACCGGGTTAACAAATCTGCGTTCATCAGCGGTTATCCACGGTTCATTATATTTCAACTGACAGGAAACTCTGCAAAACTAATATCAAGCGGCTGAATATGTGGTTAATCAGATATAGCGCGGGTAGGACTGCAACGCGAGATACCAGAGAGTCATTATTGTGTGACAGTCCCTTTCAGTTAACGCTCTGCGTAATCGGAAGGACATGCTCAGGGATTGTTGCGGTTTCATACACCCGATATTCCCGCTGTACCCGGTTGCCTCGCCGCTCAAGAACACCCCGGGCGCACATTCTGGCAAGGTATGTTGAGACCGTACTCTGGTTGATCAGGTCATAGACGCGCTCGTAATGGTTCTTTATGTCAGTGGACGTAAACCACACCTGCGGATATTCATACTTTAAGAAGAGTTCGAGGCGCTCACGGACAGATAGCGACTCCGGAAGCGGTGCATCCGGTATTTGGCTTGTCACTGCTGGCGTTGACACGGTTAGTGGGGGCTTGGTCCCGGTTGAGAAGTTCTCGACGAACCGGAGGATGACTTCCGCCCAATCGGCGGCTTCCGATTCTATAATGATGTCTTCGCCATCATCTGTCGTGAGTATTAACCGGGACATTGCGTGGGGTGAGTCCCCAGACTCGTGGGCGGGTGCCGGGACCGAATTGATGAAACTGATCAACACATCCTTCCAGCCAGCTCCACCTGACCGGATTGTGTGCCGACAGTCGTTGTCGGTCGTGATGTCGAGCCGGGATCTCATATCTTTTCCTCAAATGATGTTCACCATCCATCCCCTCAGATGCCTGGTGCCGTATAAATGCGATCCCCCATGCTGTTATGCACGTGTTGTGCGGATCGTCATATATGTGAATGTGTAATGCCCAACATATAAAGGTTTTGCATAGATTCATGGCATAACTACAATTTATTCCGGATAGGTACAGTGGTGTGCCTTGTTCACATCCGGAACTCTGACAATAATCGGGTTTACTGGTTTGTTAATCTTTCACATCAGACACATTTTGACAGATACTGTGAACAGTTATGTAAGCCATCCTACAAGATATCAGGTGAACTACTTGAACTATAGTTTATTTTAGCTAAACATAGTGTTAACCCGGTTAAACATGGAACAATGAACTTCTATTAGTGCACTCAGAGATGCACACTTTGTTCAAAAAACACACATGTGAATAAGACTGTCTAAAAATTTGTTGATTTAGTCAGCAGATGACCGTGCCCCCCAGCTCCCGCACCTTTACCGGAAAATTCACCAAAAGCCATGCCGGGTCGGAAGATGGGCTGGGCTGATGGTGGACGGTTGTACTTGTGCTTTTAGCGAACGATTATCTGGTTACGTTTCGGACCATTTGAGACCATCTTAATATCGACTTTGAGGATCTCCTCCATCTTATGCACGTAATCCTGCGCAGCAGATGGGAGATCCGAGAACATCTCTACAACCGAAATATCCTGATCCCACCCCTCTACCTCTTCATACACAGGGATGCAGCGCTCAAGATCGGACGAAAGCTCGGGCGGATAGTCTATGCGCTCGTTATCCAGTTCGTATACTGTGCAGACCTTGATCGGACCAAGTCCGGTCAGAACATCCAGTTTTGTCAGTGCGATGCTCGTGTAAGCATTGAGATCCACCGCTTTTCGTGCAAGCGGGGCATCAAACCAGCCGCACCGCCGGGGTCGCCCTGTGGTTGTGCCAAATTCACCGCCCGCATCCCGTAGCTGTTCTCCGATCGTGCCTGCCTGTTCGGTCGGCAGCGGACCCTCACCAACCCGTGTGATGTATGCCTTGACCACGCCAACCACCTGATCCACCATCGTCGGACCGATGCCAAGGTAGGTACATGCGCCACCGGCAATAGTGCTCGACGAGGTCACATACTTCTGGGTGCCGTGGATGATATCAAGATGCGCGCCCTGCGCACCTTCTGCAAGCACGTTCCCGCCAGAATCAAGCGCACGGTTCAGTTCATAAGAGACATCAGTGATGTAAGGCTTGAGCGTGGTACCATATCCGGCATAATCCGGAATTCCTGCACGCACCACGCCGGGATCGCCTCCGAGATCAACGATTGCGCGCTCCCTCTGCTGCGCAAGTTCGTCCATGAGTTCTGAAAACGCGTTTTTGTCGGCAAGATCTGCCAGCCGCACCTCATCTCTTGATATTTTATCGATATACGCAAATCCGATGCCGCGGGCGGTTGTTCCGATCTTCTTCGCCCGTTTTTGTTCCCGGAGCTTGTCCATCTCGATGTGGTATGGCATGATGATGCTCGCCTTTGCATCGATCCCGAGTTTTTCGGGCGTTATTTTTATGCCCATATCCGCAAGCATATTGATCTCACCGATAAGAACTCCCGGATCAACAACCACGCCCGGACCGATCAGGATGCGGGCGTCGGTCAGGACGCCTGACGGGAGTAGATGGAGTTTGTAAGTGTCGTCTCCAACGATCACGGTATGTCCTGCGTTATTTCCGCCCTGAAACCGGACAACAATGTCGTAATCACTGCTCAATACATCTATGATCTTTCCTTTGCCCTCATCTCCAAACTGGGCACCTGTGAGGATGGTGAACATATCTCTAAATCTGTGCAGGCATGTTATAACCCTTTTCCGGGGCGGTTAAGATTAAGCCGCCTGCCCGTGAGTAGTCACCAACCATGCCCATCAGGATAACATTGATCGGAACCGGTGTCGCCATCCCACAGCCACACAGGGTGCAGTCAGGCGTGCTCGTCGAGCTTGGCGATCCGGCATCTTCGGAATTTTCAGTATTGTTCGACTGCGGAAGCGGAGTTCTCCCACGCCTTACCGGATTCACCGACTGCACCGCGATCAAACAGGTATTCCTCACACACCTGCACCTTGACCACGTCGCGGATGTCATGAGCCTGATCAAAGCGAAATGGCTCTGCGAAAGCTACGATCTTGCGATATACGGACCTTCCGGAACCGAGGAGTGGCTTGCAAGGGTTTTTGACGCATATCCCTACATGAAAAACCGGGTGCGGATCAATGTCACTGAACTGGCGGATCAGGATCGTGTTTCGATCGGAAAGTTCGAGATCGTCTGCGCAGAGACTATACATGCGCTGCCATCGCTTGGCTACGGTATCGCCGATGAGAGTGGGCAGGTACGGGCGGTATACACTGGAGACACCGAGCCGTGTGAGAGCATCAAGATGCTCTGCGATGGAGCGGATATCCTGATTCATGAGTGCTCATTTCCGGATTTTGTGCCGGACGTGACCAATCACACGACACCGCGTGCGTTTGGCGAGATGTTCAGGTCAGTATCGGTGGCAAGGATCATTCTCACGCACCTCTACCCGCACACAGTGGGATTTGAGGAGGAGATGGTAGAAATCGTGCGTAAGTACTGTAGTGGCTGCGACGTTGCGATTGGCAGGGATATGGAGACAATCACGCTTTAAAATGCCTGGGTTCCGTAGTATAGCAAATGTGCATACATAACCCGAGACCCCTCACTTTTCCACAACCTATAAATAACAGATACCCGACCAATACGCCATGGTTGCACGCAACATGCGAAGAATCGGCATCGTGGTCGGCTCGGTAGTGATACTGGCAATCGTGGTTATCGCGCTTGCAAACCATCTCAATCATGAATCAGATACAGAGATCAATTCATACCGCTTTTATGGAAATCTGAGCATAAACGGGGATCAGGCACCCCAGCACACCACGATCATCGCAAAGATCGGAAACCGGACGTGCGGGGCTACAGACATAATAACGCCGGGAACGTATGATCTCGAGGTGTTTGCACGGCACGACACCAAAGAATACGTCTCATTCTGGATAAAAACATCTTCGATGAAATCTGCGGTGAATGCAGCTCAGAAACGGACGCTGCCGCACACCAAAAAGTGTTTACTCGATCTTACGGTTGAAATCAGTGATTCAGATCTCACCCGCACGGCTTTTCACACAATGGCGTCCGGAACTTCCGCGGAAACTGGTGCGGAAACCAATCCCGCGCCCGCGCCCACGTCCGCCCAGTCCCCACCCCCACCCTCACTCACCACCCCAACACCACAGACCCGGTATCAGCACGACCCGATGTTGTGGGACATTGTGGTCAACGAAGTGATGTGGGATGGGGATGAGTACATTGAACTCTACAATACGCTCGACCGCACCATCTGCATCGAGAATTGGACAATCACGAGGGGGTCTGGCGCGGTAAACGACAGCATCGAGGTGACCATCAAGCATGGCGCAATCATACCGTCGCACGGCTACTACCTGATTGCAAAGAAGGATTCTGTGACCTGCCAACCGGATCAGATCACAAATCTGACACTGAAAAACAGTGGCGAGGTATTGCAGCTCTTCAACGGCTTTCCACAGGTATCAAAG
This sequence comes from uncultured Methanosarcinales archaeon, assembly GCA_965369365.1. GTDB lineage: Archaea > Halobacteriota > Methanosarcinia > Methanosarcinales > Methanogasteraceae > Methanogaster_D. Next base: position 6,894 of record CBDUQO010000044.1, on the reverse strand, counting down.
AGGATCGATGTTGTGAACCATGATGGAAACTGGTTTGCCGGGAAAAACGATGATGTCGGGCAGTCCATGGAAAGAATTTCTCTGGAAAACGGCGCAAACCCGGATAACTGGTACACATCGCTAGGCTATAAGTGCGGGCGCATCGGCACGCCTGGAAAGGAAAATTCAATTCCTGACAGAACCCCTCCTGAAATAACAATTGTCAGCGATACAATTGGTGCAAACGATGATATTGCCGTCTTTTTCAATGAACGTATCGATATTTCGACGCTGCGCATATCAGTGATCGGTCCATACCATGGGTGGATCTCCGGGCACATCACCGGTGACGACGATATGAAAGGCGCCCTCTTCGACCCGGACAGCCCGCTTCAGGCGGGGCAACACAGTGTCATGGTGACATGCCGGGACCCATCTGATAACTTTGCAGAATGCGAGTTATTACTGACAGTTGCAGGCAACGGAGTCGATGAACCTGACAACGGATCAGAAAACGGGTCAAAGGATATGCCGGAACCGGCACCTGAACCCACGCCCGCCCCGACACCGGGCACAGATCCGGTCGTCGCCGCAATGGTCGTTGTGAACGAACTGATGCCGAATCCGATCGGGCGTGATCGTGGGAATGAGACCACGGAACTATACAACTGCGGCAATGAGCCAGTTGATATCGGTGGTTGGGTTATCAAGAACGAGGATGGTGATACGCACGAAATTCCGGCAGGCGAGAGGATCACTGCGCAGGGGTACTACCTGACAACGGAGATACAGCTCGATAACAGCGGCGGGCAGGTGCTTTTGTATCGTGATGGTGAGGAAGTTGACCGGAGTATCGCTTACACGGGTTCGACAGAGGGCAAATCATGGCAGCGGCGGACTGACGGGCTTGATACGGACAGTGATGGTGACTGGCTCAAGCGCGATCCGACGTTCGGGGTGCCTGCGTAGAAGCGCGCCTGGTAGTGGGAGGCAAATCCCGTAGAGTCTCGCCTGATAGTCACGTGAAAAATTCATAAGCTATCAACAATAAATGATATACCATGTTTGAAAACATCATGAGTATGTTTGACCAATATTCCTTTGGTGTTTCACCAGGTGACATGATCGTTTTCTTTCTAATCATCTTCTCGACCCTAGTCTTGCGAAAACTCAGCATCCACATCTTCGAGAAAAAACTGGTAGAGCTTGCCAAAAAGACGAAGACCGAGATTGATGACATGCTTGTAGTCGCATTCAAATCACCTCTCGGCTACCTGATCCTGGTCTGTGGAATCTATGCCGCCATCGCTTCGCTGCATCTTCCGGATCAGATAGGGATATTGGATATCGCATGGATCAGTCATTTCGTCTTCACGCTTGCATTTACGTTCGTATTCCTCCTGCTCATGCTCAACCTGATCAATGTCTTTGCATATCATCTGTATAAGGTGACGCGGAAGACAGAGACGAAACTTGATGAGCAACTGGCGCCGCTCCTCATAAAGAGCCTCAAGGTCGTTGTGGTGACGATCACGATCCTTGCCATGATGGATAACCTTGAGTACAACATCGCATCGCTTCTGGCGGGTCTCGGCGTTGGCGGGCTTGCACTCGCTCTGGCAGCGCAGGAGACTGTGAGCAACATCTTCGGATCAATCACGGTCTTCTCCGACCGGTCTTTTCACATCGGCGACTGGATCAGGGTTGGAGATGTGGAGGGAACTGTTGAGGACGTGGGGCTCCGTTCCACACGGATACGCAGGTTTGATCAGGCGCTCGTGACAGTTCCGAATAGCCGGTTCATCAAATCCGATATCACAAACTTCACAAGGATGAAGAAACGGCGGATAAAGTTCTATCTTGGAGTCTCGTACAAAACGAGCAGAAAACAGATGGAAGAGGTGGTTGAGGGGATCAAACAGATCATAAAAGAAGATTCAAAGTTCGATCACAACTTCTACATGGTTCATTTTACAGAGTTCGGCGCGTACTCGCTTGATATATTCATCTACTGTTTCACAAGGACGACGGTGTGGGATGAGTTCCTTGCAGTTCGCGAGGAGTTTAACCTCAAAATCATGCACCTACTCGAAGAGATGGGTGTCGAGATCGCATACCCCACGCAGACGATCTGTCTAGAGGGCGGTGTGGTGGAGCATGGCATGGACCACGATCACTGATCTGCCAAAAAAACGCTCCGAAAGTGTCTTACGCCGATTACGGGGATTCATGCCACCCATTTACTTGTGAGCAGGATTTGTTAAAATCAAACCCCCAAGTAACATGTAGCAAACCGATAGCCCACGACCGGCGTAATTTATGTAAACCGATGTCTGATAAGAGTTTTTAGCCACAGATTAACACGGATTACGCTGATTCTCTTAAAACGTCACTCGTCGCCGTTCTCGACGCCGACTGTTGCAAAGAATCGCTTCATCACCACTTCCTCTGCCATTCTCATCAGTGCCTGCCGATCCCGGGTGTCGCTGAACACCCCAAGCGGGATCTGGGCGCCAGCCGTGGTCGAATGTCCTCCTGCGGAGCCTGCCGGAGCAAATGCCCTCTGCAGGATATCTCCAAGATTCAGCCGGATGTCGCGGCTCCTTCCTGAGATATGTATACAATCATCCCCGATTCCATAGACGAGAACGGTTGTGATGCCCTCAAGGTTCAGCAGGTAGTCAGCAGCCTGCGCGAGCGCGTCCCTATCCCGGATGATGCCGGCATTCGTGACCAGATAGCTGCCCTTTACCTTCCGGTTCCGTATGGCTTCCCCGAACGTCTCCAGCGTCTCAGTTGAGATCGCCGGCGTTTCGATCCGGTTCAGGATCTCGTGGTCTGCAAGCGGGTACAGGAATGCCGCAGCAGTCAAATCAACAGGATTTGCATTCCGTTTGAATCCAAGTGTATCGGTGCGGATGCCGTACAACAACGCGGTTGCAAGGTCTTTGTTGACTGGAATATCCATCTCTTGTAGATATTTCGTCAGAATCGTCGCCGTAGCCCCGCTGTTTGGGCGGATATCGACGTGATCAGCATGTATCTTCCTCATATCCACCTGATGGTGGTCGATGATGATGTCCACAATGGCATCTTTTGGAAGTAGATTGTTCTCGCCAGGTAGCGAGCAGTCAACCATCGCAATCTTCTTAAAATCGCTCATCGAGTGCGCGTTGTGCCCATCAAGCTTGTCCATACTGATATGGAGCAGATTCACGAAAGCTTTGTTCTCCTGATGCCCGATCTCCCCACGGTACACGATCTCGGATTCTGCGCCAACGCTTGCGGCGATTGTTTCTAATGCGACTGCGCTTGACATGGCGTCAGGATCCGGATTATCATGTACTACGATCGCGAGTTTCTTGTCGCCAATCGAGCGCAGAATATTAAGAATGTTTGACGCATGTCTGACCGACTCGGCAAGCTCAATGATCCGGATCGTGGCATCCGCAACGATCCTCGGCGGCACGATTACGCTGTCTGCACCCGCGTCTTCAAGTTCGCTCTTTGCAACACTGCTCGGGGCGCGTGCAATCACTTGAATGTCCTTAGAGATCCTCTTTACCGTGGCAATCGCACTGCTATTTGCCGTAACGTCTGAACTCAGCACCAGTACGGCTTCTATACTCTTGATGTCAATCGGATCGAGCAGGTGGGGATCATTGAGATCCCCCACAACGGTTTCAAACTCCTGTTCACGCAGAGTCTCGACCTTTCCGACATCCTTGTCGATCATCACGACTTTCTTATTCCGATTGGTCAATTCTCTGGCGACTGCAGACCCAATCCTCCCACTACCTATGATGATATACGGCGATTGCAGTTTTTTATCGCCATTGGTGTCATCGTTCTGCATACAAATCACCTTGCCTAAACTGTACGTCGATGCGGTAGCCGCTGTACAAGTCTCTCATCTCCCGTCATTAACCAAATCATTGTACATATACATATCGGATACGAATCGCCACATTCTAACATCACGTTAGCACATCAACGCAAATAGCGTCTACTATGTGCATGGTCTGTTTTAACACTTTTGGTAGTCATCTCAAAAACCCTCTGAAAAATCACTGCAATAATTCTCATGCGCAGGCAACCGCTGATGCGCGAGAGCACTTGAGAATGCTGCGGTTAACCACGCACAATCACACATGCATCCCGAAACCGTTAATCCATTAACTTTAAATGAGTTTACGCCATAAGTATCATGGCGCATGATCCATACGTTACAGGGCGTTGATCGGCAAGGTGGGGTCAGGTTGGTAGTAAGTTTTAAATGCACCTTGAACATGCATGAATACATTTACCAATGGTGATGAAATGAAAAGGCAGCAGACGACAAACAAACCCAGACCAATGGGAGTCCGGGGCGCGCTGGACAGGGGCGGTAACGGGCTTGACTCACACATTGCAACGCATTATGGTGATGTGCTGGCGGTTGCGACCGAGGACGTTGTGACGGTTCCACCGACCACACCGATCATGACTACGGTCAGAACGATGCTTGAACATGGATTCCGAAGAATTCCTATAGCGGATGCTGGCACACAACAATTGAAAGGGATCATCGTATGCAAGGACATCGTTGATTTTCTGTGCGGCGGACCAAGACACTTACTTGTCACCAACCGGTTTGATGGTAATCTACTCGCCGCGGTCAACGAGGAGATCCGTGCGATTATGAAGACCGAGGTTCCGTATCTGGATACAAACGCCTCAATCAGCGATGCGCTGAAACTGATGCATGAGGAGTCGGTCGGGTGTCTGCCAATCATCGGTGAGGCTAAACGCGTATCTGCGATCGTGACCGAACAGGACTTCATGCGCCTGATTGCAGGCGTCAAGGTTGGTGTCGCTATAGATGAGTACATGTCTACAAATGTAACGACCGTCGAACCGGACGTCGAAATTGGGACTGCGGGCAAACTGATGGTCGACAACAAGTTTAGACGGCTCCCGGTTGTCAAGGATGGGATATTGCTCGGGATTGCCACCGCTTTTGATATGTTGCGTTTTCTTGGCAGCGGCGAAGCGCTTAAAAAGGGTGCAAACGGCATAGAAGATGCGCTGGCTACACCGGTCAAATCATTAATCAGGCGGGATGTTATCTGGACAACATCGGATTGCGATCTTGGTGAGGTTGCCAGTATGATGGATGCAAATAATGTGGGTTCGATTCCAATCATCGATCAAGGTGTTCTCACAGGAATAGTAACTGAAAGAGACATTGTCAGGGCGTTAGCTACACTGAAGCAATAGACAATGAAATGATGTAATAACAACATGACAGAGATGAGGGTTAGGGATATAATGAGCACTCAGGTGTACGCGGTTACACCGGGGGAACCACTTTCGCGGGCACGTAACCTGATGCTTCGCCACAAGATCAGCAGGTTGTTGGTGCTGATGCATGACGAGCCGGTCGGCATGCTCACCAAAGCCGATATCACATGTAGGCTTAATCAGGCAGAGCCACAGTGGCGTAGGCGACCGATCGACCAGATTCCGGTCCAGTTGGTCATGACAAAGTCTTTGATCGGCATATATCCTGATGCCACACTGTCACAAGCATGTGAACTGCTGCTTGAGAACGATATCGGCGGGCTTGTCGTCCGCGATGAGGATCTGCATGGAATCATTACCAAGTGGGACATGATCATGTACATCTCAAAGCATTCAGCAGATATACGTGCATGTGACGTCATGTCTGATTTTATTGCAGTCGTGCACCGCCAGCATTCGGTTGGGCACGTCATACATACGATGGATGCCGAGGATGTGGACCGGGTCGTTGTTCTTGAATATGGTGGAAAGCCGATCGGCATGATCACAAATTCCAATCTGGCGTTTGGGTGTGCGTCTGACCCCCGTGGCAAAGACAAGAAGTTTCTTGAAGTTCCGGTCGTTGCGGAGGACATTATGTCCACGCCACTGGTAACGATTCCGGAGGATGGTCTTGTAACCGATGCGGCGCGGACAATGGTCGATGAACTTATTAACAGCATCATCGTTCTTGATGCTGAATCTGATGTTATAGGGATCCTGGATCAGGAGAGTATACTGCGAGGGATCATTATGCTTGGAGAATAATTATGAATGTATCTGAAATTATGGTAAAGCCGGTGCGCATAGAGAAGTCGGAGAATTTATCTCATGCAATGGACCTTATGAGCAAGCACGAGACCAGACGATTACTGGTCACAAACAGGGGCAAACTCATGGGGGTGTTAACTATGCGAAACATTGCACGCGCACTTGGCACGAGCAGAAAACCGGGAATGCCGGCATCATCGTTACATGTCGCAACAGCGGTCGGCGATGCTTGTTCCACAGTTCCGCCGGAGATGGAGGTGAACGATGCCATATCAATTTTACAGCAACAGCGAGGCATACTTTTTGTGATGGGTGGTGATGAGATTCTTGGTTGGGTCACGCCTGAAGAGATCCTGAAGACCTGTGGTATGGATGGGTTTGCTGCTGAATTCATGAACCCCCCGATCACTGCCGCCCCGGGCGATCGTGTTGTTCATGTGCGAAGGATAATGATGGACCGAGATATCGGACGGCTTCCGGTGGTTGATGAGTATCAAGTGGTAGGGATCATCACCGAGAAGGATATAGCAAAGGCGATGCGGGCAATCCGCGACATGGTTCCTGCAAACCAGCAAGATAGCCGGGTCAAAAACATGCTGACAGAGGATGTTATGAGTCGCGGTGTCAAAACCGTGCACACAAACTCCCCGGTATCGGAGGTTGTGGATATAGCGCTTAAGTTTGGATACGGCGGAGTCCCTGTGCTCAACCTAGAAGAGGATCTAGTCGGATTCATCACTCGCAGAGATCTTGTTGCAAAGATGTGAGGCTCTATGGTAATTCGAGTTACAAGCAGCTCGCAAGATGAATTGTGCCCGTGGG
>CBDUQO010000043.1:0-12732 GCA_965369365.1 uncultured Methanosarcinales archaeon | reverse complement strand
CGATGAAGGTGACTGGAGCGATGTGGTCATTGTGGCGCATACATTCGATTCTGCCGGAAACAAGAGAACAGGGATCAGCGATCCGGTTGAGTTCTGGCCGTTTCTTGGATGGTGTGGGGACGTGGTTGGTGTCACGATCGACACTCGGATGCCGGTGGGCGATGTTGACCGTGATGGTGCACTTACCGCCGCAGACGCGCTGATAATGCTCGAAATCGCGGCAGGTAGCCACGAGTGCGACTCTGCCGCTGATGCAAACGGGGACGGACAGATCACATCTTGTGATGCGCTTTTGATCTTGCAGGCTGCGGGCGGGGCGTGAAATTGTGAGCATCAGAGATGGCACATTTATAACGTCAGGATCTCGTGATACGATGAATGTCTGTGTGGATGGTGAATGGTGTAGTCGCCGAGAGCAACGAAGGCAACAACTGCGAGAAATACGTTCTGCCGTCAGGAGCCATTGACCTCAGCTAATGGTCATACACGAACACCTTTTTGAGCGCCAATATTGATCGACTCATTCTCGATCTTTGTTCGTGCGAACATGAGAAGAAGAGCTGATTGGGATGCTAGCAGCCCCATCTTGTTACTCCCTATGTATGCTCATTTGCTGGTTTGATGGGTGATTTAACACCTCAACACCAACAATCGAATCGCCCTACCCGATCTTATGTGCCAAAAATTCTCGTAGGTTAACTTCCGCGTAACTACTCAGATACTTAAAACAGTATCATGTGACCTCGCTACATAGACACGGCTTGACCCGGAACACAACATAAGCCAAACAGGGAATTTAAAAACCGGCAATACCTATATCCCATCCACCCCAATCAGAACCCTGCATGAAGATACGCGACCTTCCGCTCCCACCAGACATCATTGAATACTACGAAAAAACCGGTATCACCGAACTGTACCCGCCGCAGGCAGACGCAATCAAGAAGGGCTTGCTCGATAGGAAGAACATTCTTGCCGCGATACCGACTGCGTCGGGAAAGACCCTGCTCGCAGAGCTTGCGATGCTCTCAGCGATCGAATCCGGCGGAAAAGCACTCTATATTGTGCCGTTGCGGGCGCTTGCGTCAGAGAAGTACGAGCGGTTCAAAGAATTCGGAGATCTCGGGATCAAAGTGGGGATCTCGTCAGGTGACCTTGATTCGAGGGATGAGTATCTTGGCGACAACGACATCATCGTTGCGACGTCGGAGAAGGCGGACTCGCTCCTGCGAAACGAGACGCAGTGGATGTATGACCTGACCGCGGTGGTCATCGACGAGATCCATCTGCTCGATTCGCCTGACCGTGGTCCGACGCTCGAGGTCACGATCGCACGAATGCGCCGCATCAATCCGTATATTCACATCATCGCGCTCTCGGCAACAGTTGGTAACGCAAGCGCAATCGCGGACTGGCTCGATGCCGAGTGTATATCATCAGAGTGGCGACCCGTTGACCTGCAGGAAGGCGTGCTTCTTGGCAGTACCATCCATTTTCCGGGTCGTGAAATCGAGTTGCCGGCTATCCGCTCCAGCCGATCCGATCCGGTCAACGCGCTCGTACTTGATACGCTGGAGCGCGGTGGGCAGTGCTTGATATTTGATAGCAGCCGCAGAAACGCTGCAAGCACGGCAGCGCGGGTGAGCAAAGCGCTTGCATCGCACACATCATACAAAACCCCGCATCTGGCTGAGCTTGCAGACACGGTCCGGGAGACTGATACTGACGCTGCACGAAAGCTTGCAGGCTGCATCGAGTGCGCCGCCGCATTCCACCACGCAGGCTTGCTTCCGGAGCACCGGAGGATTGTGGAGAACGGGTTTCGGAATAACGAGATCAAGGTGATCGCATGTACGCCAACACTCGCTTTCGGACTTAATCTTCCGGCAAGACGGGTGATTATAAAGAGTTATCGCAGATACAACCCGAATTACGGGATGGAACCAATACCGATCCTTGAATACAAGCAGATGGCAGGAAGAGCCGGGCGTCCGCATCTGGATCCATCCGGCGAATGCGTACTGATCGCAAAATCGTATTCTGAACTCCAGAGTCTGTTTGAAGGTTACATAGAATCCGATTCGGAGCCGATCTACTCAAAACTCGGCACAGAGAGTGCGCTTCGCAGCCACATCCTCTCTGCTATCACCGGCAGGTTCGGCGCATCGCACGACGAACTGATGGATTTCCTGCAGCTAACGTTCTTTGCGGCGCAGCAGGAGACTTCGCACCTACGGGGGGTCGTTGAGACTGTTCTTGACTTTCTCAGTGAGAATGAGATGATAACCATGTCAGGTGAGTCAATCGCACCAACCGCTCTTGGAAAACTGGTTTCGCGGCTGTATCTTGATCCACATGGCGCGGCAACCATTGTGGACGGGCTTCGCTTGCGCGAAGATGGTAGCGTCAGCGATCTTACGCTGCTGCACCTGATATGCAGGACACCCGACCTCCGCAAGCTCTACCTCCGCAAGAAGGACTATGAATGGATTCCGGGTTTTGCATGTGATATGCACGATGAATTCACAGAAGTCCCGAGCGAGTTTGATACGGGATATGAATGGTTTCTTGGCGAGGTAAAGACCGCTGCGATGCTTCTTGACTGGGTCGGTGAAACGCCTGACAAGAATATCGAGACTCAATTTGGCATCGGCGGCGGCGACATTCGGGGTATCGCAGATACAGCCCAGTGGATCGCGTATGCAACCGCACAGATTTCAGTTCACATCAAAAGCCCGCATGCAAAGAGGGCAAGAGAACTCACAGAGCGGTTGAAATATGGGATAAAGTCAGAACTCCTCCCGCTTGTCACCATCCGGGGCATCGGCAGGGCGCGTGCCAGAAAACTGCACGAGGCAGGGTACGTTACGCCAGGATCGCTGGTTAAGGCGGGCAAGACGAAGATCGGGAAAGTTGTCGGGCAGAAGGTGGCAGAGAGCGCTATTAAGGACGTGGAATCAAGAGACGGGGCAGGGTCGTCGGAATAGGCGTATGCTTTTATGTTGTTTAAAAACATAAAAACATTAGATAACGGGAGACATACATAATGAAACTCGAAACTCCACTGGTCGTGTTGAACTTCAAGACCTACATAGAAGCCACAGGCAAAAACGCAGTCCGTATCGCTGAGATATGCGGGGACTTAAGCAGGGAAACGGGGGTATCGATTATTGCAGTTCCCCAACTTCCGGACATCCGTGCGGTAGCAGATACTGGCGTCCCGGTATTTTCGCAGCACATCGATGGCTTTGATCCGGGCAGCCACACGGGTCACACGCTTGCAGAGTCAGTGCGCGACGCAGGCGCCACCGGCACGCTGATCAACCATTCAGAGCACAGGCTCACGCTTGCTGACATCGACGCCGCGATCGGGGCAGCACGCCGCACAGGTCTCACGACGATCGTGTGCAGCAACAACGTCGCAACCGCCAGAGCCGCTGCGGCGCTGGGACCGGATTTTGTCGCAGTCGAGCCACCCGAATTAATCGGCAGCGGAATCCCGGTGTCAAGCGCAGACCCTGACGTCGTAACAGGTTCTGTGGACGCGGTCTCGGAAATCGACCCCGGTGTCCGGGTGCTGTGCGGCGCAGGCATATCAAAGGGCGAGGACATGCGAGCTGCGCTACAACTTGGCACGGTGGGCGTGCTGCTCGCATCAGGGATCATCCGAGCCACCGATCCGAAAGCAGCGCTCATGAACCTGATAAGCGGGATTAAATAATTCAAGCATCATAATCGAATTATTTAGTGAAATGCACTCGACTTTGTGGCAACCAAATTCGCGGTATTCGTGATTTTATCGCGGATCGCACGAATAAACGAATATCGTGAATCCAATAATCAATGTCCACGGTGATAATACATCCCGTATATCAGGCTAAAAACGTCCATAAGATCAAAATATCATGAAAATCCTCGTAGCAACCGGAAGACTTGCGCAAGCAACGGTTGAAGCAGCCGTGCAGAAGAACGCAGATGTACTTGTCCTTGATATTGATATTGCAGCATTCATAACGCCTGGTTTGCTGAGATCATCGCTTCCGGATGGGCGATATGACCTGCTCCTCGTCCCGGGTCTTGTATCAAGTGATTTTACCGATCTTGAGGATGAATGCGGACTGTTGATCCGTCTCGGACCAAGGCACGCTTATGACCTGACATCGGTGCTTTCATGTGCAGGTGAACTCGAACTTTCGAAAACAGTCCCTGCTGATGAATTTTTATCAAAAAAACTGCGTAAAGACGCTTTGTTGCGTATACACGAGCACGAAAGAGATGCCACACCTGCATTTGAGATCTACGGCAGAAAGATCGGTGGAAGTTCAGTGATGAAGGTGATGGCTGAGATCGCGGGTGCGACCGGGATGTCAGAAGAGAAATTGGTCGAGAAGATACGTGAATTCGAGGAAAAAGGTGCAGACATCATAGATATTGGTGCTACAATGGACGCCAGTATTGGTGATGTCATAAAATCAGTTAGGATCGCAAAATCCACAACAAAACTCCCTGTGAGCATAGATACTTTAAATCCGGACCTCATCGTTGCAGGAATACAATCAGGAGTGGATCTCGTACTGAGTTTGAACTCAGGAAACATCGATGCAGTGAAGGATGTTGTTTTAGAGCACGGAACCGCGGTCGTGATAATCCCTGATCAGGGAGATCATGATTCGCTGCATCGAAATATCAAATATGCAAGGAGTCTTGGCATCGAGAAGATCGTTGCAGACCCGGTACTCGATCCTGTCGGGCATGGAGTTGTTGAATCCATCTACCGTTATGGTGACTTCCGCAAAAAGGATGGAACAACCCCGCTCTTCTTTGGCGTCGGCAATGTCACCGAACTTATCGACGCTGATTCAGTGGGCGTGAATGCGCTTCTCACAGGAATTGCCGCGGAACTTGGTGCCGACATCCTGTTCACGCCCGAGCACAGTGACAAGGCATGCGGGAGCATCGCAGAACTTGTTACCGCCGCACAGATGATGGTGCTCGCAAGAGAGCGCAGCAGCTCGCCAAAGGACCTTGGCATCGATCTCCTCATCCTGAAGGAGAAACGGTATCTTCCGGACGCAGAAATTCCTGAAGAGTCGATTATTGCTAGGCAAAAATCGAAATGGGCTCCGGACCCTGCCGGATGTCTCCGCATCGAGATCTCAAGAGCGCACGAGACGATCATCGTGACGCACAGGCAGGCAACGATCGTCGGATCCGATGTTTGCAGGATTCTCACGACCGCAATCGATCTGGGACTGATCTCGCAACTGGATCACGCAGGTTATCTCGGGCGTGAACTGACAAAAGCGAAGATCGCACTCGATCTCGGGTGGAACTATGTGCAGGATGAGCCGTTTGAGAAAAACAGTCCCGGACCGCCCGGGTTAGCCGGAGAGTGAGCCGAATGGTTGCTTCGATCGTAACTACTCAGGTACATAAAACAGTATCATGCAACCTCGCTATACCGGCACTGCTTGACCCGGAACACAATATGAGCCAAACAGATGGTTTTTGCACATATCCCGGGCGCAAAACTGGTAGATTTGCAGATCGAAGGTAACTGCTCAGTATGTTGATTGGTCTCCCGATTGCGATTCTATGTGTCATGGCAAGAAAAATAACCGCTGAGGAAGTGGGGGGATGCAGAGCGATATTAGCCTCCGCGTCTCTCTCTGCACTCCGCGGTTAAATCCCCTGCCCCACGATCTTTAAAAATCCCCTCTTCACGCGCAAACGACCGACAGAAAGACGGATGTGTTGTTTGCAGGAGGCGTTGGTCGGATCCTCTGGTACTCTTTGAGGTTCTCTGGTAGTTCATAGCGGGAAAACGTGTCCAGCAGCCGCCTAAGTCCTTTTTCGTATATGCGGTAAGATATCTTTGTCCCTGCGGGCATAACCGTTGCCAGATGGTCAAAGATCACGTCTTTCGGTTCTGCCTGGGCAGCCACCATTATCAGATCGGTTGGCTCCTCGATTGGCAGCGTCAGATGGTTTCCATTAATTATCCGGATCTGGTCGGAAAGCCCGAGTCGCTCAATCACTCTTCTCGAGAGTTCTACCCGGTCTGGCTCCTGCTCAATTCCGATCCCCTTGAGCCCGTGTTCTTGGCAGAGGACGATTAAGCTAAGTGGCAGCGGTCCGCTTCCAAGAAAGAGAACCGTGTCACCCGCTTTAAGCCCGGCTCCTCGAAACTCGGTTCTGGCAAGCTCTATATAATTGGGAAAGTATGCAAAGTCCTTGAGCGATTGCCACGGGTCACTGCTTCCCATTATGGCGTTTGCCTGTTCGATCTCCAGTTCCGCGGTGTAGCGACTTCTGAATCCGGTGATTGCGTCAAACGCGGGATTGACCCCGGGATTGGACAGAATCGCCTCTGCGGTCGTGTTGTCTACATCCAGCGCGATCACCTGGTCAAGTCTTTGAAAAATGGTTGTTGGATGGTTTGATGGATTGTAATATGGCTCTTTGCGGTCAAAATCCAAAACCTTTGAATAAAGCTCCAGGATCTCTCCAGCGATCGTGTCTGCGCAGGAATCCGGAGAGATGCCAAGACCAGGTATGATCTTTTCATGAATATCTGAACCATGGGCGAAAGCGGTCTGCCTGCCCGTGTAAAGCGAAGTTGTACAGGTCATATTTATCACAATACAGATGTAAGTCCAGTCTGATACTTAAAAGCTCTGACCTGCACGGGTTAAGTTAAGATCAAAGTTCAATCATCACGCAAAATTTCTGACAATCCCGGGATATGTGGGATTAAGTATTATCTTTATTAGTTTCGTGATATCCTATCATCGAGTTGGCTCTGAACACCAGTCTCCGGGAGACACGGGCATTTCTCGCGCGGAGCGTCAGGGAACTGTTATATATAAGAGCTATAAACACTGTTACATGTTGAGATAACACTAACACATATCTCGTACATATATGACAACATAGGAAGTAACACACATGAACAAGAATATAATAATAACAACAACACTTGCGGCGATCCTTTTGATAGGATCTGCAGGCATGGCGTGTGCACATTTCACGATGGTCTTTCCCAGTGACAGCCCGGACACCGTATGGGATGTGGCACCTGAGGACTACATCGCAAAGGATGGCGAGACCAAGAACATATACATTATGTGGGGGCACCCCTACGAGCATATACTCTTTGATATGGCGTCTGTGCCCGAGGTCTCTGTCATGAAACCTGACGGAACAGTCGAAGATCTTCAGACGACTGAGATCTCTGTCGATGGACAGGGCGAAGACGGAAACTTAGGAAAGTTCAAAGCCTACAAAACCTCGTTTAAGGTTGACCAGGAGGGCGACTCCGTAATCTTCGTGAAGTACGAGGATGAGGGTGAGAACCTGATCGACTACACCAAAGCAGTGATCCACTGCGGCGAAGAGACCTGGTTTGGCTGGGACTCAGAGGTCGGGCAGACAACCGAGATCATCCCATATATGCGACCTTACGGCATGGAAGAGGGTTTTGTCTTTGCCGGGCAGGCAAAGTACAACGGTAAAGTGCTTGCAGGCGCACCTGTGGAGATTGAGATATACCACACACTTGATCTTGGCAATGAGATTGTGGCGATGGCAGGAGAGATGTTCTCGTACGATCCGCCAATGGTCTTCACAAGGCTCACCAAGTCCAACGACAACGGAGAGTTCGTGTACACGCTCGATGAGCCCGGAATCTGGTTTGTCGGCGCAACCATGGAACCGGCAAGCGAGTCTGAGCGCAACGTGAGAGGCGTATTCATTGTTCCTGCGCTTGAGGCGTTCCCGCCAGCAGAAGCGCAAGGTTCAGGCATATCGTCTGCGGAACTCACGAGCGCGGTGAACGAAGCAAAGGCAGCAGCAAAAGAGGCACAAGATGCGGCAAAGCAGGCAGCATCGGCTGCAACATCGTCACCAGCGTTCGGAACGATTCTTGTTGCAATCGGGCTGTTTGCAGCATTCATGATCGCGACGAGGCGGAAGTGAAGACCGGTGACCAGAGGATGACCGAGTAGAACCTCAAAGAGAAGAGGTTTTACTTCTTCATTTTTGGCAAAGAGCTGCAATTTGGAGAAACGGGCATATACCCCAACAACAAATGTATGGGTGCTTGAAATGAATCTTGCAATCTCTGAAGAAACACACATACCAGTGCGGGGTGTGATATAACTTTGGATATCTATAAAGTGCTTACATATATCGAAACGTTTATTGAACAGAACCGCCCGAATAAACTTATGTGAGGGATTATAAGATGAAACCAGCAAAAATCATAACACTTTTTGCACTAATACTAATTCTTTGCATGGCATCGAATGCATCCGCGCACAGGGTGATCGTCAAGCCACAGATAAGTGAGATCGAGATAAGAGCGTATTACGGTGGCGGAAGTGCGGACCCCATGGCTTATGCGGATGTGGAGATATATGCAACCGAGGACGGGCAGGAAGAAACGGAACCTGGCATCACCGGCGAGACCAATGAGGAGGGGGTCTTCTGCTTTCCTCACAAGAAATACGCATCCGAGTACCGGATAGTAGTGGAAACGACAGGGCACAGAGGCGAAGAGACGTTTAACATCGCAGAAGGGGCGGAATCAGAGGATGATGAAGAAGGGCTGCCGCTCACGCAGATGATTGCAGGATTCGGATATCTAACAGGGCTTGCCGGGATAGCAATGCTTCTCACAGCCCGGAAGATAAAGAAACAGTATAAAAACAAGTAAGATGAGGGAATAAATGGTACACATATCAGATGGGGTTCTTGCGGAGTGGCTATGGGGTGGTGGCTGGGCAGTAACAGCCATAATCCTTGCGTATGCACTCTCAAAGATGAAAACTGAGGATGTGCCACGACTTTCAGTCATCACAGCCGCAGTATTTGTCTCATCGCTCGTCCACCTATCGGTTGGACCCACAAGCGTTCATTTCATATTAAATGGCTTTGCAGGCGTGATGCTCGGAATACTTGCATATCCATGCATCTTTGTAGCGATCGTCCTGCAATGTTTCCTATTTGGGCATGGCGGGGTTACGACAATCGGGATCAACACCGTCAACATGGGCGTTCCCGCACTCGTTGCATACTTGATATTCAAAGCCGGGACCGGTCTTGACATCAGACCCGAAACAAAGAAGCGGGCATCATTCTCCGGCGCGATCGCAGGAGGCGTGGGTGTAGTGCTTGCACTCCTGTTTCTTGCGGTAGAACTAATCACAACCGGTGATAAGTTCATTGAGACGACGGTGCTTGTCGTGAGCACGCACATACCGATCATCGCAGTCGAGGCGATCTTTACCGGGGTGATCGTCGGGTTCATAGCAACAGTCGAACCTGAACTGTTCGGGAAAAAGTGACAAGGCGGCAATAGAACATGATTTCAGAGATCGATAGATATGCAAGCCTTTCCTCGCCGATTCACCGGTGGGACCCACGTTTCAGGATTGTATCCATATTCACACTGATATTCTCAGTCGTACTTCTCTATAACCTGCAACTGGTCATAATCGGTATGATATTCGCAATTATTCTAACAGGTATGTCAAAAATACCGTTTTCCTTTGTTCTTGCCCGCATGAAACTGGTATTCATCTTTGTGATACCATTCTTTGTGATCCTCCCGTTTACCTTCATGAACACAGATACCGGAGTCGGGATAGCAAGCTTCGGCGGAATCACACTGAGTTACAGGGGGATCGAATACGCCCTGTTCGCAACGATGATTGTGCTAAAAGCCCTCGTAGCAGTGATGCTGGTCTTCCCGATGATCGGGACATCCCGGATGGATATCACGATCAAGGCACTTGAGGGTCTGCACCTGCCAAACAAGCTGGTCCAGATGTTCGCATTCACATACAGGTACATCTTTGTGCTGGATGATGAATTCCTGCGGACGGATCGTGCGCTTGCAGCAAGGGGATTTAAAAAACGAGGCAACATGTACACACTCACAACAGTCAGCAAGGCGATTGCGATGCTCTTTGTGAAGAGCTACGAGCGAGCGGATCGCGTATTCTATGCGATGCGATCGAAGGGCTACACAGGAACGATCGCCACACTCCATGAATTTCACGCAAGACGACAGGACTGGATCAACACAGCCATTGTCGTCGGATTCTCGCTTCTTTTGCAGGTGGCAGCAACACTTGATACGTTCAGTGCAACAGGAGGTTTTATATGACCAATAAAGCGACGGGAGCTGCGATACACGTCCACGATCTAAATTACGCTTACCCTGACGGAACGGTTGCACTCAAGCAGGTCTCATTCGAGATTGCAAGAGGCGAATCCATAGCACTCGTCGGACCAAACGGCGCAGGCAAATCAACGCTCCTCCTACACTTAAACGGCATCCTGCATAGCACCGGATCACGCGGAGCAGTTGAGATCCTTGGCAAGCCCATCGATCCCAAAAAAGTGCACGAAATGCCAAAAAAGATCGGGATCGTCTTTCAAAACCCTGATGACATGCTCTTTATGCCACTTCTCGGCGATGACGTTGCGTTTGGTCCGATCAACCTCGGTGTTGCGAAAGATGAGGTGAAACGGCGGGTTCGGGAATCGCTTGAGCGAGTTGGGCTTGCCGGCTATGAGACCCGAGTCTCACATCACTTGAGCGGCGGCGAGAAGAAGCGGGCTGCGATTGCAACGGTGCTCTCGATGGAGCCAGAGATCATAGCGATGGACGAGCCCACCGCAAATCTGGACCCAAAAAGCAGGGCTGAACTGATAGAGATTCTAAAGGGGCTGAAAAATGAAGGAAAAACCCTTATCATCATCACGCACGACGTGAACGCAATCCCCGAACTTGCAGACCGCGTCATCGTCCTTAACAAGACGGTTGTTGCGGACGGAACGACCCGCGAGGTATTCTCAGATACCGAGATGCTTCAGGCAGCAGGGCTTGAGATCCCGACGATCATGCAGTTCTTTGAGGTACTTCAGGCGTTCGGGTACCCGTGCGATGTGCTCCCACTATCGATCGATGGCGCGGTCATGAACCTGACACAGACGATCAAGAACGAAGCCGGGCACGTGCATCTGCATATTCACAAGCACACGCACAGTGAGGTCGATTCTGCCAGAAGCAAGTATCAACATCATCGCGAATGATTGCACGGTGATGTGTGTCACACACCACCGGAAGACGCTAATTCACCCATGCATCCTTGAATGGTGTGCACAGGAATTCTGATCATGTTTCCGTTCTGCTTTTGACAAGAGTTCGTTGTCTCCATCCAGCTTGAGCGCAATGATCCCCGCCCTTTCGGGGGCAACTGAACTCTGATAAAGGCGTTCGCTCGATAATTCCGCGTTTTGTCGCCGTCGCAAGGTAATGCCCGGAATTAAACTCAGCAACCTTGACAAGGGGAGAGATGGAAGATTGGAACAAGAGATGAATACCCGACAAATATAGGTTCGTGAAAAAATATGGTCAAACACTATCAGCACACACAAATCGGATATTTACTTATAATTGCGTTAGCCGTCGTGCCGCTTTTCTTTGTGTATCGCATGACGGTTCATGGCTTCAATTGGATTGATTTTTCAGCCATAGTTCTCATTGGGTTCTTTCTGGTGTTATTCACAACGCTAACTGTGGTGATTGAGGAAGATGTTCTACGAATTCGATTTGGAATAGGATTGCTCCGAAAGAATTTTTCTTTGAAAGACGTTGAAACATGTCATGTCGTGAAGAATCCCTGGTACTATGGCTGGGGAATTCACCTAACTCCTCATGGCTGGCTCTATAATGTTTCCGGATCTTATGCCGTTGAAATCAAAATGAAAACGGGTAAGAAATATAGGATTGGCACCGATGTTCCAAATGACCTTGAGACCGCTATTCGACAATCGATGGAGAGGGCGGTGTGGTGACGGCGCATAACAGCGTGTTTGCGGTTCGCAACGCTGCCAAATGCCTATTATTATATATCAGCCTCAGGGAGTCTGCCAACCCTTGCCACAGCAACCGCACGGTCGCCCGTATCGAGCCGCATGATCCGAACACCCTGGGTATTTCGCCCCTGCATCCTGATATCGCACACAGGAATCCGGATGATGTTTCCGTTCTGGCTGGTGACGAGGAGTTCGTCGTCCTCGTAGACCGTCTTGATCGCAATCCCAAGCCCGTTTCGTAGATTCGGGATGATCGTGATGATTCCTTTTCCTCCGCGCCTTGTGACGCGGTATTCATCGAATTTGGTCCGCTTCCCGTATCCATTCTCGGTCAGGGTCAGGAGCGCGGCACCCGTATCCATGATCTCCATATCTACCACATAATCGCTATCTGCAAGTGTTATGCCCCGGACACCACGTGCAGCCCTGCCCATGCTACGAACATCCGGAGCATGGAACCGGATCGCCTTTGCATACGCTGTGCCGATTATGATGTCATCGGAATCGTTGACCTGCCTCACCGAGACCAGTTCATCGTCCTCGTCCAGCTTGAGCGCAATGATCCCGCCCTTTCGGGGGCGACTAAACTCGGAGAGCGGTGTTCTCTTGATAATTCCGCGTTTTGTCGCCATTGCAAGGTAATGCTCAGAATCAAACTCAGCAACCTTTACAAAAGCCGTAACGCTCTCGTTACCGGACAGTTCCAGGAGATTCACGATCGCCTTTCCTTTCGACTGCCTGCTCCCCTCCGGAATCCGGTATACCTTGAGCCAGTGAATCCGCCCCTTCTTTGTGAAAAATAGGATGTAATTATGAGTATTTGCAGTGAAGATATCCTCAACG
>CBDUQO010000042.1:0-12774 GCA_965369365.1 uncultured Methanosarcinales archaeon | reverse complement strand
GCTGAGAAGTCCGTAATCTCTGCCTGCTTCTCTTCCATCATGGACTCGATCTCGTCTGCGGACATCTCAGACACATGATCGACACATACTGCGAGCAGGACTGCTGCAAGGACTATTGCGGCTGCTGCTATCTGTTTCGTCTGTTTTTTCATCTGGTTTCATCCTCTGATACTGTTTCTGTTGTTGAAGTTATCTATTTCTAACTCCATGTTAGATATAGATAACATTGATGTATAAAAGGATTTCTGCTGGTCATGATGGGCGGTTCAACGTACATGGTATCAAATCAGGGTCTCACAGCACTGCTGTTTGAACGTTCCTTGCCTACCCTACCGCTCTTCGATTGCAGCAGCGACCGCCTCTGCAACTTCCATTGTCGAGCAGCGACCGCCAAGATCTGGTGTCGCAATACCCGCAGCCGTGACCCGGGAGACCGCATCATGCACCGCGTCAGACTCTTCCACTTTACCGTACCACTCAAGCATCATTGCAAGGCTCAGGATTGCTGCAATCGGGTTTGCAAGTCCTTTACCAGCGATATCCGGTGCGCTGCCATGCACTGGCTCAAATAGCGCATATTTCTCCCCTATATTTGCGCTTGCGCAGAGACCGAGCCCGCCGATCAGCGCAGCAGCCATGTCGCTCAGGATGTCTCCAAAAAGGTTCGTTGTCACGATTAACTCAAACCGCTCAGGATCCAGCACCAGGCGGTGGGCGGTTGCATCAACAAGCATATCCTCCCAGGGAATCCCGCGTCTGTCTGCGACACCAATGCAGACCTCCCTGAAGAGATTGCACGACTTTAAGATGTTGGCTTTGTGCACGATGGTCAGGCGTTTTTGGGGTTTCCGCGGGTCTCCTCCCCGGTCTCCATCCCCGCGGGCAAGCAAGCACGCATACTCTGCGATACGCTCGCTGCCATTGCGGGTGATGACACGCGTCGAGTGCACGGCATCAGGGAAGACCTGCTCGATGCCTGAGTACATGCCCTCGGTATTCTCACGAACGATGGTGAAATCGATGTTTTTGCCGCCGCCCCTGCCTTTGACCGGTCGTATATTGGCATACAGGTCGAATTCCCGCCTGATCCGGACAAGAACGCTTTTGTAGTCCGGGTCAGGTGGCGTCGTGATTGCGCCAAAGAATATGCAGTCACACGATCTGAAAAGATCAAAATCGTCATCAGTTATCGCTCTGCCGGTGCGTTTCCACTTGCCATACCCCACCTCGACCGGAACCTTTTCGATATCGACCGAAAGCGCATCCAGCACCTGAAGGGCGGCTGGAACGACCTCTTCCCCGATCCCGTCCCCTTCGACGACCGCGATTTTCATACGATTCACACGGTTCATATCATTCACGACTTTCGCAGCTTTCATCAATGCTCGCCCCACCACTCACATACCGAGCTTCTTCATCATCTTCTGCATATTGAACCTGCCGCCACGAAGCCCTTTCATCGCCTTTTGCATCATCCGGTGATATTTTAGCAGTTCCCGCACATTCTCGATATCCGTACCAGAGCCATGTGCGATCCGCTTGATATGAGAGCTGTCAACGATCTTCGGATCGAGCAATTCGGCTTCAGTCATTGAGTCCATGATGACCTTATACCCAGCCATCTTATCCGAGGTTTCGCCATACATGTCATCTGAGATCTTGCCTATGCCACCGATAGGCAGCATCTGCATCACTTGCTTGAGCGGACCCATCTTGTTCATCGCCTCCATCTGGGAGTACATGTCCTTTAGCGTGAACTTGCCCTGCATCATCTTTTCGACATCGATTTCGTCATCGGTGAACACTTCTTCCGCACGCTCGATCAGTGTCTTGATGTCGCCCATGCCAAGCAGTTTTGAGATGAACCGGTCGGTCTCGAACTTTTCGAGGTCGTCAGGATTCTCGCCAACGCCTATGAAAGCAATCCGGGCTTTCGTCTCGGATACTGCAGAGAGCGCACCGCCGCCCTTTGCCGTGCCATCGAGTTTTGTAATGACAACGCCTGTGATTCCAATCGAGTTATGGAACGTGCGAGCCTGTTCACTTGCCTGCTGCCCGATCGCTGCGTCCAGCACGAGCAGTTTCTGATCCGGCTTTGCAATAGCGTGGATTGCCTCCATCTGTTTGATCAAATCGGTTTCAAGGGAGTGCCTGCCCGCTGTATCAATAATCTTGACATCATACGCACCCAATTTATCAAGTCCCCGTTCCACGATTCCAATCGGGTCATCAGTGCGTTCCCCATAGAATGCGATATTTAAACCGTCACACAGTATCTTCAATTGGTCATAAGCTCCCGGGCGATCAGTATCTGCACAGATTACGCCTGGTTTCAGCCCCTTTCGCTGGAAGTACCGCGCCAGTTTTGCCGTGGTCGTGGTCTTGCCGCTGCCCTGCAGCCCGACCATCATAAGCGTCTGTTTCGAAAGCGACGGGGGCGTGCTATCACCGATCAGGCTCGCAAGTTCGGCATACACAATCCCGATCACATGCTCGCGTGCACCTGCGCCTGCTCGCGGTTTCTCGTCCAGTGCCCGGGTACGTATCCTGCCGGACAGCTCCAGCACCTGTTTCACATTGACATCCGCCTGCAGGAGTGCACGCTGGATGTCCTTGACCATCTCGTCCACCGCATGCTTATCAACGCGCCCGCCACCTGCGATCTTCTTTATTGCGCTCTGAAGTGAAT
This sequence comes from uncultured Methanosarcinales archaeon, assembly GCA_965369365.1. Lineage (GTDB taxonomy): Archaea > Halobacteriota > Methanosarcinia > Methanosarcinales > Methanogasteraceae > Methanogaster_D. Next base: position 10,085 of record CBDUQO010000042.1, on the reverse strand, counting down.
TACCAAGTTTATCAAGTACCATAGTTTTTTGTCACAAACTTCCAAACATGATGCAGGTCAAGCCTCCGATGGCGATTCTGCGAACCATGGGGATGGGCAGACCAAACACATCGCACGTTATATCAACGGTATGATTCTTAAGGATTGGGGTGCGGGGGGGCAGAGAGCAGAACGCAGAGAGTCTTGATTGCGATCAACGGTTAATCCCTGATTATCGCAGTTCAGGTTACAGTCCGAGCACTTTATCCATCCCATAAATTCCTGCCGGTGCGTCCATCACCCATCGTGTTGCTTTGATCACACCGGATGCAAAAGCCTGCCTGCTATGCGCCTGATGCCTGATCTCGATGCGCTCACCATCTCCTGCGAAGAGGACGAAATGATCGCCGACGATGTCACCGCCTCGAATCGCATGGATACCGATCTCATCGCCCCTTGGACACAGCCCCTTGCGCCCGTGTACAAGGCTTTTTCCACCAATCACTCGGTTTATGGACTCTGCCGCCTGCATCGCGGTTCCTGATGGCGCATCCTTCTTGTGGCGGTGATGCGCTTCCATGATCTCAATATCCCAGTCGCCGATGTATGCGGCAGCTTCTGCGAGCAATTTCCAGAAGACGTTGACACCTACCGCAAAGTTTGGTGCGATCACCGCAGAGACGTTGCCAGCGATAATCTCCGCGATCTTGTCCCGATACGGTTCAAGCCCGGTTGTTCCGACCACCAGGTTTACGTTGTTGTGGGCCGCGTGCCTGATGTTGCCGATGGCGGCATCAGCGATCGTGAAATCGATCAACACATCCGGCAAGGTATTTTTGAGCACCGCATCGATTCCACTTGCATGGGATATCATGACATCATCAGCCCCGGCTGGCATGTCGATACCACTTATGTCGAGTGCCGCAACCAGTTTCATGTCCGGCGCACCACGGACATTCTCGATGATCAGCGCGCCCATGCGCCCGTATGCGCCCGTTATTGCAATATTAATCATTATTACCTCGGTACTCTATTATGTACATGTTTGTTGCATGCATAGGTAGTTCCCAAGCAACATTTATTATGCGATCAAATCTTATATACCTCTGTTCACTGGTATTTTTTGATGGTATGTACCCAAGAATAAAAATTATAGGATATGATCGAAACGATGGATGTTGTTGATACCACAGTCCGGGGCGTATATATGGTCGGCGGTCCCAAGCAGATGGCTCCGGTGGTGCTGCTCACTGATGAAACAGGGCGCATCATGCCCGTCTTCGTTGGTCATTCGGAAGCCATGTCGATACACATTGCACTACGCAAAGAGACGACGCCACGACCAATGACGCATGACCTCATAGTTATGATGCTGGAGGAACTGGGCGGGTCGGTGAAGAGCGTGCTGGTCGATGACCTGGACGAGGGCACATTCTATGCGCGACTGGTTCTAAACGTGCTGGACACGCAGAAGGAGATCGACGCCAGACCGAGTGATTGTATAGCGATTGCGGTGCGGACCGGATCCCCGATCCAGGTACGTGAAAGTCTTTTCAACCAGGTTGCGATCGAATCCAGTGAACTCGAAGGTGTTAGCAGCCTTGATGAGTATATCACGACAGACCAGTCATAATGGGTCCGATAAGTTCAATTACACGATTTGTGCGGCAGGAAACTGCTGGCAGCACCCCCTGCATACACGGCGGTAGGATAGCAGAATCGGGACGTGATGGTGTACTTGATTTCAGCGCCAATTTAAACCCGGAGGGGGTTCCCGAGGTTGCGACGTCAGCTAAGAGTGCAGAATTGATTGATGAAGAGCTCAAGCGTTACCCTGATAACAGGTATCTTCGTTTGAGGGGCGCATTCGCCGATTTTGTCGAGAAGTATAGGCACTCAGGCACCCCAACACACACACAAAAGATCACCGCAGAGAATATCATACCCACAAACGGATCGTCCGAACTGATAAGGCTGTTTGCAGAGACTGTCGTGCGGAGTGGTGACCGCGTGATCATCCCTGCACCCACGTTTGGCGAATATGCTTTCCAATGCCAGCTATTCGGAGCAACTGTGCAGTACTGCGATTATTCACAAATTCTTGGGCTGACGGCTACAGAAATCTCAGATGCAAGCGCTGTATTTCTGTGCAATCCAAACAACCCGACAGGTGGCATGATATCGCAAAGCGATGTGCTGAGACTTGCAGATCGCTGCTTCGACCACGAAACGTTTCTCTTTGTTGATGAGGCGTTCATAGAGCTTGCTGATCCGACTCAATCAATTGCGCACGCCGTGTTTGACTCGGATTTCGTGCTTGTACTCAGATCACTGACAAAGGTATTTGCAGTCCCCGGACTTCGCATCGGTTTTGGCATCGCATCGCGTGAACTTGCCGAACTGCTCAACCGTGTGCGGCTGGTCTGGAATGTTGGTGCGCCAACGGAGGTAATCGGAATGCGCCTGATGGATGCATGTATGAAAAGCGATTATCTTAAGAGATCAATCGATCTGATACGTACAGAGCGGGAGTATCTTACAAAAGGGTTGATAGATCGTGGTTTTACCCCGCTGGAAAGCGATGTTAATTTCATTCTCGTTGATATCACCAACACTAACATGGATTCACCGGAACTGACCCGGAGACTGCTTGAACATGGAATTCTGATCAGGGATTGCACATCGTTCCGGAATCTAAGCACCGAGTATGTCAGACTGGCGGTTCGGACAAGGCGGGAGAACCGGATGCTACTGCAGGCGGTCGATGCGGTGCTCCGAGTCGCCAGATAGTAAATATGTCAGATGTGATAACACGTGCCAGTAATCTCTTTTTCGACCGTTCCGTCGTCAAGTTCCACAATCAAAGCCCCATCGTGATCGATGCCAACAGCTTCGCCCTTGATCGTCCGGAACCCTGCAACGATCTTCACTCTCCGTCCGATGGTTGACGAATAGTCTCTCCAGCGTTTCAGGATTAAGTGGAAATCGCCCTCCAGAAATGCGGTGTAATGCCGCTCAAAACGCTCGAGAATGCTTCTAACAAGGGATATTCGGTCCACATCCCCTCCAAGCTCTTCTCTCAGTGACGTTGTCTGCATCATGGTGATTGGCGGGAGCATGTCAAGATCAATGTTGGCGTCGATCCCGATTCCAACAATCACATAGTTCACGACGTCTAACTCGGCTTCCATCTCCGTTAATATTCCGCAGACCTTTTTTTCGTCGATGAGGATGTCGTTGGGCCATTTTACTTCTGCCTTTAGTCCAAGTTCGCTCAAGACCTCTGCGACAGCAACCCCTGCCACGAGCGTCAATTTATGAACCTGATCCGGAGAAATTTTTGGTTTCAGGATCATTGAGAGCCAGATTCCACCGGGTGGCGAATACCAGCCCTTTCCCATCCGCCCCCTACCTTCAATCTGCCTTTCTGCGATTATAACTGTTCCGTCTGGATTATCTGTAGCAAGTTCCTTCGCTTTTGCACTGGTGGATTTTATTTCATCGAAGTAGTGTATTTCCTTACCAATAAAATCGGTCTTGAGATCATGTTTGACTTCAGCGGGCAGCAGCAGGTCCGGAATCTCTCTGAGCCGGTAACCCTTGCTGGTGACCGATTCGATGAGGTAGCCACCCTCTCGCATGGATTCGACATGTTTCCACACCATCGTGCGCGAGATATTCAGTTTTTGTGAGAGATATTCACCTGAAACGAACTCGTCGTGTTTCTTTTTGAGTATCTCCAGAATTTTTTCTCTTGGTTGCATGAATGTATTACTCTCCGCCTTCATTAGCAATATATGTTTTCACCGCAGCAGTTATGGCTGCAACCTTCCGGTCACCGGCACCCATGGCAGAAGCAAGCGTTGCTCCCTTCACTTTCTCGCTTTCAACGACCGTCTTCACCTGCGTCATCACATCAAAGTCTTCAATGAAGTGTGTTGTGAGTTCCCCGTTTATAAAGTGCGGGTTTCTGAGCACCGCCTTATGAAACGGAATATTTGTCGAAACACCAACAACAATATACTCATACAGCGCCCTGCGCATTTTGTCTGTCGCCTCCTCCCTTGTCGGACCCCAGGATATTAGTTTGGAGATCATCGAGTCATAGAACGGGGAGATCGTGTAACCGGTATGCACGCCACTGTCAACCCGGATTCCAGGACCTCCTGGCGACCTGTATCGCGTGATCCTTCCCGGGGACGGAGCAAAATCGTTAAGTGGATCTTCTGCATTGATCCGGCACTCGATTGCCCATCCATTGATGCCGATATCCTCCTGTTCCAGGTCTAATCGCCCGCCTGCTGCAATTGTTATCTGTTTTCTGACGATGTCAATCCCGGTCACCATCTCGGTTATCGGGTGTTCCACCTGCAGCCGCGTGTTCATCTCAAGGAAATAAAAATCGCCCATCGAGTACATGAACTCAACCGTGCCTGCATTTGTATAATCGATCGCGCTTGTTGCTTTGATCGCTGCTGCACCCATTATTTCACGCAGTTCGGGAGTCATAACAGGTGAGGGCGACTCTTCGATCAGTTTCTGGTGCCGCCTCTGTATCGAGCACTCCCGCTCATTCAGATGGACCATATCGCCATAAGAATCCGCCAGAATCTGAACTTCGATGTGTCTGGGCTGGAGCATGTATTTCTCCATGAAGATTGTGTCATCACCAAACGCCGATTTTGCCACCGCTCTGGTAGAATGAACTGCACTTACGAGTTCCTCTGCGTTGTTTGCGATCTTCATCCCGATCCCGCCGCCTCCTGCCGATGCTTTCACGATGACCGGATACCCGAGCTCCTCTGCATCATCAATGACTGATTCCGGATCATCGATCCCGGCAGAAATCCCTGGTATGACCGGAACCCCGGCTTTTACCATCATCTTTTTGGCAGTTATCTTGCTTCCAACGGCATCGATGGATTTGCCGGACGGTCCGATGAATACGATCCCCATCTTTTCGCATTCTCTGGCAAACGCCGGATTTTCAGCGAGAAACCCGTATCCCGGATGGATCGCTTCTGCGCCGGTCTTTTCTGCCACATCAAGGATTCTATCAATTCGCAGGTAGCTCTGACTTGCCGGCGATAGACCGATGCAGTGAGCCTCGTCAGCATATTTTGTGAACAGTGCAGTACTGTCAGCCTCTGAATGCACCGCCACGGTCTTTATGTCCATCTCGCGGCATGCTCTCATCACCCTTATCGCTATCTCGCCTCTGTTTGCCACTAGTATCGTATTAAACAATGAAAACACCCCTTTGGTTGATCTTTAGTTGACTGCCATTATCACATCGCCAGCACGTACGGTATCGCTTTTTGAAACAAAGATATCCCGAACTATCCCACTGTGTGGGGCGCGAATGTCATTTTCCATCTTCATAGCCTCGATCACGGCAACAACGTCGCCTTTCTCCACTGGATCTCCTTTCTTGACCTTCATCCCGAGAATCATCCCCTGCATGTTGCTCTTGATCCCGCCCTCGACAGAATCTGCCGGAACAGGCTTCTTCGCATCAATAGTCATCTCTCCTGTGGGTTCGATCTCCACGTGGAACACCTCTCCGTCAACAACCACTTTGAAGACGTTGCCTGCCGCCATGACAGCCTGACTCGAAACAGTACCTGCACCCATCGCCGGTCTGATCTCCTCCTCAACTGCATCTCCCATCAGGAATGTCTTTGCAATCTGCGGATACAGGGCATAAGTCAGAATATCCTCCTCTTTCCGAACAATACCAAGTTCCTGCGCTTCTTTGGTGATCTGGTCCAGTTCGGGATCGAGCAAGTCGGCGGGTCGGCAAGTTATGGCATCGTCTTCGCCCAGCACCTTGTCCCGCAGCTCGTCAATGATCGGCGCAGGAGGCTTTCCATACATCCCTCTGACGTATTCCCGCACTTCTTTTGGTATAATCTTGTACCGCTCGCCTGTAAGAACGTTTAACACCGCCTGCGTGCCCACAATCTGGCTGGTAGGTGTGACAAGCGGCGGATAGCCCAGATCTTTCCGGACACGCGGCATCTCGGCAAGCACCTCCTTGTATCGGTCCAGCGCGTTCTGTTCTTCGAGCTGGGATACCAGATTGGAAAGCATCCCGCCCGGTATCTGATATATCAAGACATTAGTGTCGATTTTTTCAGATATCGGATCAAGAATTCCCATGTATTTTTCTCTTATCCCGACAAAATACTCTTTTATACTGGTTAGAACATTAAGATCAAGTCCAGTATCATACGCTGTCCTATGAAGAGCAGCAACCACAGTTTCCGTCGGAGGCTGGGACGCCCCGCTCGCGAATGGCGAGAATGCGGTGTCCAGGATATCGACTCCGGCGTCACACGCTGCCATATAGCTCATGGGCGCCATTCCACTCGTGGAATGCGAATGAAGATTAACAGGTAGTCCCACCTCGCTTTTCAGGGCTTTAACAAGATCATACGCGTCACGCGGCGATATCAAACCTGCCATATCCTTTATACAGATGGAATCACAGTTAAGCTCAGAGAGTTTTCGGGCAAAACTGACAAATGAGTCTATGGTGTGCACCGGGCTAATGGTGTAACTGATAGTACCCTGAACGTGCGCCCCTGCTTTTTTCGCAGTCTTGATCGAGACTTCCATGTTTCTGATGTCATTTACCGCATCAAAAATTCTGAATATGTCGATTCCGTTCTCGGCAGATTTTTCAACAAATTTTACTACAATATCATCAGGATAATGCCGATACCCAACAAGATTCTGACCCCGAAGTAGCATCTGAAGTGGGGTGTCTTTGATTATCGCTTTCAGACTCGTTAACCGTTCCCATGGGTCTTCATTCAGGTAACGGATGCAGACATCGAAGGTCGCCCCGCCCCAGACCTCCAGAGAGTAAAATCCAACACGATCAAGCTCCTCTGCGATTGGAAGCATGTCGCAGGTCCGCATTCTGGTCGCGATAAGGGACTGGTGTGCGTCCCGGAATGTGGTGTCTGTTATTGTTACTGCTGACATCAGTGTATTTAGTACCCTTGCATCGCTATTAAATCTCTCTACACTCAGTAATCCGTAATCAGCATCTCCGAGGTCATGCAAGAATCTATGAGAATCCGCAAAATCGGAAGCGCCAGATGCCAAAAATCCGTGACCATGTCCTGTAAACCAGAAACCGGACTACTCGTTTTAGTTATGTGGTGTATGAAAGTCAGCCGGATGTATCAACTATTCTCCAATCGCGCTCCTATTCCACAACATGCATCCGCCGCTCCTCCTGCTCCCGCCACGCAGGCTCAGCTGAAGTTCTGATCCGGATCTTGTGCGCAGCAACCTCCGCCTTCTGTTTTGCATCAAACGCATTCTCACCAAGCGCAAGCGCAATTCCCATCCGCTCCTCGACGATCCAGCCGTCATGATACGCAAGCGGCTTTCCAAACATGTAGATGTTTGTGCCCTGCACAGTCATCGCGTCAAAGAGACCTTTGTACTCCGGATCGAACCCTCTGGCAGGCGATAGGATTACGTGGGACGCGGCAGGCTTGATCGGATCAAACATCCGGTAGCCATTCCGGGTGTGCGCCGGGATCGGAAGCCCTGCGACCGCACGTATGTGCAATCCACCCTCATTGAAGCCCTGCGGATGTGAGATATATGTAACCATGCCAGTATCATGTGGTCTGGGCGCGCATTCGTTACCATAGACATCGACCTTACCCTCCCGGACACGAACAAAGAGTTCACACCCAAACACCCCGACTCCGCCCAGTTCATCAGTTATTTTTTGTGCTGCGTCGTAAATCTTCTTCTCAGCCTCTTCTGCAAGCTCCGGGTCATTGTCAATCGACTTTCCGATCTCATCGACGTTGTATGGCAGATACTCCCCGACATCCGGGCTTTGCCACGATGAATGGTAATCGCCGTCGATCTGGTAGTGCCCGATCGGCTTTGGGAACGTGGTAACGATCCGGCTGCCGTCCTCGTCCAGATGCCTGACCGCAATCTCGGTCACTTCCGTGTCAAATGGTATGTACTCCTCGATGATCGCCATCTCTCCGGAGCCCCTGGCATCATATCTGGCAGCATCCATCGCCGCCTTGATGTCCTCCGGCTTCTTGATGAAATACGAGCCTTTGCCGCTGCTTGACATGATCGCTTTGCTAAAGCACGGATATCCGATCTTTTCGACCGCATCTGTAAACTCTAACAGGTCGTCTGTGCGCGTGTATGCATACGCGCCCGTTTTGACGCCGGATTTCACGATCAGCTCCCTGATGCGCTCCCGGTTCATGGCGGCATGCGTTGCGCGTGCATTCGGCGTGACCAGATACCCCTCATCCTCAAACTCAAAGAGTATGTCCAGATCGATCGCCTCGATCTCTGGTATGATGATGTCAGGTCGCTCCCGATCCACAATTGAGCGCATCGCATTTGCATCCATCATGTTCACGGTGTACGCCCGGTGCGCAACTTGCTGTGCCGGTGCCCGCTCATATCGATCCACAGCGATGACCTCCATGCCAAGGCGCTGCGCCTCTATCGCGATCTCTTTTCCCAGTTCTCCCGCGCCAAACAATAGGATCTTGAGCGATCTCTTTTCAAGCGGGGCTGCAATGATGTCGAGTTTATTCATGATAACCTGACTCCTGTGCTGTGTGGGGTGTTATCTGGTGACAATGTATTTATTTAGGCACCATCAGTGCCACACTAAGATTCCAGCAGTTCTGATACGTATATGTAACCAAACCACAAAATTTGGATTAAAGCTGTTAGACCTCAAAAAAATAACATGCCCGATCATGTGGTGGCTCGAACTTATAATTCATTTAAAGGCATGATATGGTCCAAGCAAAAACACATCCACATCCCGGATTCCGTGCATAGTCTTGGTAAACATTTTTAGCTGTTCAATTTCGCTGTATTGTTTGAACCGACACATCACAAGCAACCCGTATTTCCCGGATGTGACTTCCCATACGCCAAAAACCCACTCCTGGTCTTTTAAAAAGTCGATCAAATCGTTGACAATCGGTTTTGGACATTCAACCCCGATATATCCATTAATATAATATCCTAGTTCCTCCCAGTTGACCTGTGGACGAAATCCGGTAATAATGTTCTTTTCTGTGAGCATGCGGACACGCAGGTTCGCAGTACTCCTTGGAACCTCTAGATGTCTGGCAAGCTCTGCCAACCTAGGGCCTACACCAATGCCTTCCGACATCGCCTTAAGAATCTGTTCGTCCAATTCGTCTACGATAATAGCACATCCGTTTCAATTGCTGTGTTATATTGACAATAAATCCAATCGTTCTTTAATGTATCGGTTGAACCCGATAGTACCCGGTGCAATATGCATTACGGGGGATAATTAATTCACTCGGAAAACAGTGGTTTGTTTGGCTGTTAAATGCCGATAACACCTCAGAAATCGATGTAACAGATTTTCATAATATTCTACGTTATGGTGGTAGTTGCGCAGATGTTGCGCGTATGGGCTCATGACTACTACCCGGACGCGGATATTGGAAATATAGAGTTAGTGGCTATAAATATGAAATGTGAAACTACTGAGTACCTGGATATATATAATATGAACCATGATTAATCTAATCGACAACATGCGGACGAATGTTAACCGGAAAATACACCCATCCACGCGCATGATGGTTTATATGGATGAGTCTCGTGCAACGTGTAGTTACGGTGGTTTATGATGGCGCTGCCAAAATATTAAGGAGTGTGCCGGACTGTGGTGTCACAATGGCAGGAAGTGCCGAGCATGCGCCACTTTCGTGAGTGCGCGCTCTGGCTATTCTAACTATATTAGAGGATTGTTGCTACGTAATCCTACAAGCACTGAAGATTGTAAACATTGCAGTAGCCCCTGTATTTTTTATATCGTATAACATCGTATGAAGCGATAACGTGCTGTTTATCGCCCAACACCGAAAGATTGTGGAGATGATTGAATAAAATACATACCATAACAAAACAACATAACTCAATAGCATGGGCGGCACAATTTACCTAATGACAATCTGAAAAGCCCATATTTGGTATCCCCCCCAAATTAGATGGTAAATGGGGGTATTATATACAAATCAACAACTTGTTGTTACAGATTTATGCAA
>CBDUQO010000041.1:0-13517 GCA_965369365.1 uncultured Methanosarcinales archaeon | reverse complement strand
GGATGCAATGTCGCAAACGAGAAGTTTGACCGGAAGATCGGTCTGCAGAACTCGAGTTTGGATATAGGGTGCCTTAGGCGACGCTACATCAGTTTAATAAACATAAGCAGAATATGGGGTAAATGATGACAGTTCGGTTCATTCTTACTGATTACGTGAGCCAGCTATTGGCGCACGCCGTCTACGACAAACTGGATGACGGCACTTATGCCGGACGAATTCCCGAGTGTAAAGGGGTGGTAGCGTTTGGAGCAACCCTGCGTGAATGTGAGGATGAACTCCACTCAACCCTCGAAGATTGGATTCTGGTTGGTCTCAAGTTGGGACATTCTTTACCTGTGATTGCCAAAATTAATCTGAACAAGGATCTGGCTTATGAGCCCGTGGAAGCCCTGTAAACGCAGGGATTTTTATCCGGGCGGCTTGTGGAAGTTGGGTTTTGATGGTCCCTATTCCGGTACACGGCATCAATTCATGATCTATGGACAGAACCGTATGGTGATCCCTTCCAATGCTGAATACTCCGTGCCTCAGCTTCGGATGATGATTCGTGAGGTTGAAGGGATCTTGAATCGTGATATTACAGTGGATGAGTGGAACAAATTGCGATAACTAACGCCGCCTGACATCGTGATAGCGTTACCGGCTTTGAGTCTGAGCGATCTGGTTCGATGATTGAATATTCATGGATGGGTATGGATGCCCGCGCGATTCATCGTGCCGCTGTCACAACCGGGACCTTTCTGGCATTGGTTTTTCGAGTACGGTAGCTTAGCTGACATCTGTGAGATCCGCATCTGTGCAACAGGCACCAGTTGCAGCAGAAGACTCGCGATTCGTGGTTTGGATTCAGCCATCTGCGCCACCTCCATGGACATTCCGCAATCTTTATTGCTGATGAGGTAAGTGACAGTTGCGCATGACATCCCCAAACAACACTTTCCACATCTGAGGGAATAGTGCAAAGATCATCTATTGAGATTCCGGATGTTATTATGGCTCGATGGATTGTGGATGGGATGTCGTGGGGGGGCGCACCAGGATGTGTAATCGTGTGCAGAAAGAGCGAAATGTCACCCGAGCTTTGTACTTATAGTCGCGGGGTTTGGTGACTTCGGGAGACTGGTATGGGGGTATATAGGTCAGGTGTATCGGGTAGTTGAAATGGTTTTGTGGGGCGGATATTCTTCTGATTCACACATAAACCTGCCCAAAACTTCATATTGCATATCGCAAAAAGTTTATATGAGCTATGGTTAATTTGGGCTTGGTATTACAACAAAATGGAATATGGGGGGAGGCACGATGAGACAACATGCAAATGACGAACACATGACAGGAGACCAGTTCACTCGATATGAGGTGGTTGTGTGGTAAACTCCACTGACGCGCGGAGGATTGTTTCATTCTCTATCAGTGATGCGAACCACGTATCTGCGGTCCAGGTGGCAGAGATTCTCCAACGTCTCCAGAATATTCTTTATACCATAGGCGACCATCTCGAAGGAAATGCGCCACGCACCAAAGGTGACTTTCCACAATCGATCAAAGAATCATGCACATTGGTCATCACTGGATTGGATATGGGGAGCGTTCATGCGGAAATGCAAATAGTAGATGCAGAGACAAGTCTACCAGAGATGCAAACATTGGGCGAAAGGTCAATTTGCGTCGCTGGCGATTTTTTGAATGTTTCAAATGCTTCTTCTGACAAAGGGGAGTTAGATTCGAAACTACACCGTTTAATAGACGATCCGCATCGTTGCAACCGGATTTTGAGAGAATTTGACCATATATGGCCTGATAACGGACAATCTCAACGTGAAGTTAGTTTCGTATTTGGAGAATCTTCACAAAATCAACTCAATCCAGCGCAGAAAGCAGTAGTCCAATCACTTCTACAAAAATCTCCGGAAGAGTATGAGAAGGAGATTTTTGGAAGATTGACTGAGTTGAGGGTGGATAAAAAAAGACAGTTCCAAGTTGATTCAACGGTGGGACCAATACGTTGTCAATATACGCCTGAAATAGAGGACGTGATAGTCGATTCCATAGGGGAATTTGTAAAAGTCCGCGGAATGATGACGCCGACACGAAGCGGCACGTACATTTTAGGAGTCGATGATGAAAATTCTTTAGAAACTTTACCACAGTACCTTCTAAAGACCTTTGGGAGTGGGTCAAGTGAGAAACATCTAAAAAAAGATGTACCAATCGATCTCATTTTTGAAAATGACATATATATTGCCTATAATGATGATCTCGGACTTCTTGTGGCTGCACCATCCATGAAGGCGGCAATCGATGGGATCAATGAAGAGTTTGTCATCCTGTGGTCCGAATATGTGGAGGTTGCGGAGCACGAGTTAACGGATGGTGCGAAGAATTTTAGAGATAAACTGATTAAACTTGTGGTGTAGGTGGCGGATACAACGACAACATACAAAACAAGAAATATCGAATCTGCTTTAAGCAGCAAAGGTTTTCAAGGTCGGCACGGTTCCAAACACAAAATATATGTCTACGAAGGTGGATCGGAGATGGATATCCATACCTTTGTGAGCCACGGAGTGAAGGAATATGGTGGTTCGCTGCTCAGTGCAATGAGAAGGCAGCTTAAGCTGTCACACGAAGAATTTGATGGTGTGGTGACATGTTCCATCGATACAGAAGAATTGGCTGAAATTTATTCTGAAAAAGGAATAATCTAATCCAATGTTTCCACGACGATTGTATGTAGAAATACGATTGTGTCAAGTGCATTGGTCAGGGCATTTCATGGTGTCGCATGGTCGAATTTGCAGAGGTGGGTTGCGGAGTGATGGGGCAGTTGGTCGGATAATAATGTCCCAAAGCCTACGGCTTACACTCAAACTGTGATTTCCCGAAATGATTTCTCCATATCAAGAATGCAACGATTGATGATACCGATAACTGAGATTACGACCAAGAAATAACCAAAATTTCGAAGGTAGGTGGTTGCAGGATGGTGTTTTTGATTTTTGGGTGGGAAACTTTAGGTTTAAGATGGTGTTTGTAAGTAACGGTGCATGCCTCAACCGAAGCCCACGCGACAAACACGATTTTTATGGCCAGGTGTTGTAAGTAAAACCGAGTGCAACCGCAAGTATACCAAAGACAACCCCTACAATGAGTACAGTCTTCGGATCGAGACGTACCGCCGATTCATCCGCATCATAGTATCGCATCAGACCGGCTGAGGACATGAGCCCGCCGCCACTACTTTTTTTCTTAGCCATTGAGCTATTCTTCTTTGATCATGCAATATAAGTGTTTCCAAACGGGACTGTCACGCCATCTGGGGTTACATGAGATTCCACGAATCTGTTCAAGTGAGTTGTTAGGTAAAATCTGTGTAATCAGTGTTTATCTGTGGCTAAAAGCTTTTATCAGCCACAGATTTCACAGATGGACACAGATTAAATGTTATTTGCCCAAGAGCGAGATTCATTCAAGAGATTTCATACTGTATTTGGACTTATCCAACCGCACCACTGACGAGGATATGAGCCCAACACCACATAATGTGACAACCCCTTCCAAACAGTATCATTATATACCGGTTGGTGATATAGAATCAAACTGAATTTGCAGGTGCGATTTCAGAGCGAGGTTGTTTATATGGCGCCAGAAACAAGCAACGCAGACACTGCCACCCTGCCCGACAAAACAGATGACAACGCGGTCTTCGGACGGACGGGTGTGATGGATTACGCCATGGCGATCAGGTCACTGTTTAACAAGGGTGCGACCGACATTAAGGCCGGGGCGAACGAGGCACGGGGAAACCGGGTCGACATGATCAGGGCATCATGGATTGAACTATTTTTACCCATAAAATGAGCGAATACAACTGTAGCCTTATTGATATCGCACCTGCGATCGCCGAACTGATCGGTGTGCCGCTTCCGGGTGCTGATGGTGTGGTGAAACCTGAATTATCTGACCCGATGTGGCGGTGCCGCCGGGCAGGGGCAGGGGCGGAGGTGGTGCTGATCATCGTTGACAGTCTTGGCTACTCAACATACCAGCGGCTGAAGCCCGCGATGCCGTCCGTATCTGTGAATGGCACTCTCATACGGTGCGAGGCGGTCGCAGACCATACGACACCCGCAATCGCCTCAATTCTGTCCGGATGCTATCCTGCAACCCATCGCGTGCTCACCACCGCTGATATGCTCACTTCGTCGATCAAATCGGTGCTTGAGCGTGCGGAGGAATGCGGAGTTAAGACCGCGGTCGTCATCGAGACTGATGGCGCGGCAGCCATGAAAACAAAGATCGAACTCTCCCGAGGCGTGCCCGACAGCAGGGACATTATTGCGTACGACGCAGCGATCAAGGGACACGCAATTGATCTTTTGAAACATAAGCCTGTTCTTATGGTGCTGCACTTCAGGGCGATCGATCGGTATGCGCATGAAGGCAGGAGCTTTGACGATCTGGTTTTTGCAGCCGGGAGCATCGATCGGCACATAGCAGAGATCTGCAAACGCCTCCCTGACAATACCTGCGTGGTCGTCTGCGGAGACCACCCGATTCATGGAAAACACACCGAAGAAGATCATGGCGTGGCGCTGATCATATTTCGGGCGGGTGATGTGGGTGCGGGTGATTAGGTGGTGGGGCAAGGGTGTACGTACTTGGGTATCGTGTGGATATCTGTATACAAAACCACGGAATTACCCGAGATTGTGTAACAAGAAGCTGCACCATAAATTGCCCTTGTGTTTGCCCCTTCCATCCGCGGTGGTCATACTGTGAAATACGCGGATGGTAACGCCAGCGTGTTATGCTCACAGGACAATGCAATATTTCTAATAATATTAATATTTTTTATTATAGAATTTGTGGTTTAGGATATTAAAATCAAAGAATACGTGCTAATTATAAGTTTTGGCGGGTTGGATACCGCAACAGCAGTCAAATATATATTTAGCACGATCACAGCAGTTCTTTTCTTCTTCACGTTACTATTTCACGAGCTAAGCCACTCGATCGTTGCGCAGGGATAGGGCATAAAGATGAAGTGCATAACCCTCTTTATCATTATGCGGCGTAGCCCGGATGGGGAGTATCCCAAAGGAGCCGCGGATGGAAAGAAGGATGTGAAAACTATTGGACACCCCAATATTTCCACATATAGAACTGAAAACCCCCATCATCTTTTTATCCGTGTACACCATTTATAATAATAATGTACCCGTTTGTAGAGGTTATCTCGAAACTTGAGAAGAGGTCTCGAAGATATCGGTTCTACCGGCAGCTATTAAGTCTTATTGCGTTCTTTCTGCTCTGTTATGCACTGCTGTTCAGTCTCAGCGTGCCAACTGTCTTTGCACAGTACAGCGCCCACGATTTTATGCTGCTCGGGCGTCCCGTACATGCGAAACTATTGTGCACAGCCGCAATCGCTCTTGTTCCGGCGGTTGTTTTCTCATTTTTAATCCGCAAAAAGCAGGTAAATATCATCAAGGCAATTGAGAGTAGATATCCCGTGATGAAAGAGCGACTTCCGACTGCTTATGACAATGCAAGCACACAAAACATCATTGTGCACGATCTGTTGGTGGGCGTGTCTAGTGACATCTCATCAGTCAAATGGTCAAAGATCATCAGCAAAAACGGACTTATCCTGCTGGTGATGGCGTCTGTCGTGCTGGCGGGCGTTGTTTCTTTCGCATCGTCTCCGGATGCGCCCCGCCTTATGACGCCAGAGCAGATCGAGTCCGCGATCACGCCAGCAGACGAGGATGAACGTGAGGCGGCTGCTGATGAGGAACGCTACCAGCAAATGCTGTCTGAACTTGGCTACGAAGCGGGTTCGGGCGATAGTGAGATCGCACAGATATACGGGAAACCGTCGGTTGCCGTGATCGAGGGAACGAGTATCGAACTGATGATGTTTTCTGATGCCGGTGTCGGGCAGAGCGCACGCAGGACCGAGAGCGATCAGGTAAACTTTATATCCGGAACCGTGTACGCTGCGACTCCAGTCTCATCCGAGACCTACATCGACAAACTTCCGGTGGAGAACCGGGATCTGATCAAGGAATACTTCATGACGATGGCTGAGGCTGGTTAATGATCGGACGGTAATCAGATGCTGTTTGCAAATCAGAGTTTGGCGATGTGGGCGTTTTTCTTAAGCGTAATCCCGCTAATAATCGTGTATCTGCTCAGACCGAAGGCAAAGGACGTATTGATCCCGTCCATCATCTTTATCACAGCAGTAACGCAACAAAAAAAGAAATACGCAAGGGTTTTAAGTAAACTCATCAAAGATCCTCTATTTTTAATCCAGTTACTCATCTTGCTATCACTGATTATTGCAATAGCTGCTCCTTATGGAGTTGAACGCAGGGAAGTTAGCGGAGAGTACACTGTGATCATTCTGGACGGATCTGCAAGCATGCAATCAGGAAACAAGTTAGATAAAGTTATCGAGATTGCAGAAAACCACCTCACCGCGCAGAACAGCATCATACTCGCAGAGAACGTTCCCATACTTGCTTTACGCGGCGGGGACGTGGAAGCAGCAAAAAACGTGCTTGATAACCTCCCGAAGACGGCAACGACCGCTGACCTGTACCAGGCGATCACGCTTGGCAGCACGCTGCTGACCAATGGGGGCGGCAGGATCCTTGTTATATCCGATTTCACGAACTGGGATGGTGAAGACCCGCACATTGCAAAAAAACTTGCAGAAGGCGATGGAATCGAGGTATCGTTCATGAGCGTATCCGGCGGGGAAAATAAGATCGCCATAACTGGCGGGTGGTTGTCACCCATCGATGATAAATATCAGTACACCTGTATTATAAAGAACTACATGAGTTCTGCTGCGAACGTGGCAGTTGACGTCCTGTACAGCGGCAAGCAGTCAGCAGACACGTACGATCTGAAGATAGGTGCGCACGACAGCGAATACTTCTCGCTCAAGGACATCTGCGCCGGGACAACCAAGATAACGCTCCATCCGGACGATGATCTGATGGTTGACAATCATGTGCACATCATCGTGCCGTTTCGGCAGACCCGGAGCGTGCTATGTATATCCGACTATGAAAATTCCCCGTCGGCAACCGTGCTGAAATTGCTGCCGTCTGTCGATGCTGTGTTCCGGGCGCCCGGTGCGGGTGAGGGGGGCTTGCGCAATATCAATATACATGACTATGATCTGGTGGTGGTCGGGCTTTGCAACGAGAGCCCGGGCGCCGGACTCTATGAGAATCTTGCTGATTATGCGGCGGCAGGCGGTGGCGTTGTGGTGATGGCTCAGGAGAGCCTGCTTTTACCAGGGGCGGATACCGGGAGGCTGCTGCCGGTGGTTCCTGTCTCGATGGCAAACGAGACCACGCTTGGCGGAATGCAAGGTGGTGTGATGGGCGATATCGACGTCACTGATATCGCAATCGGGCACCATTTGAACGTGGACGCGAAGACCGATGCAGTGGCATGGGTAACGTCTGACGAGGGCGTGCCGGTCATCTCGTACTGGAGAATTGGGGCTGGAAAAGTCGTGTATTTAGGAATTCCTGATATAATGGGTGATGATGCGTGGAGCGACTTTCATACCAAACCCGAATACCCGATCTTCTGGCTGGATCTGGTTGATTATCTATGTGGGGCAAGCAGTATCGAGGAATGCAACATGCAGGCGGGATCTGCCGTGCGTTTTGATCTGAAGACAAGGATTTTGACGCCGGATGGGCAGTCGATAAAGACTGATAACCTGCTGCTCGATCAAACCGGTGTCTACCAGCTTCCTGACCGCGCGATCGCGGTCAATCTGTACAATGCAAAGGAATCTAACCTTGTGGACGGTAGTGGTTCGGTGAGCGAGACTCCAGGGGCTCAGAAGGACGTGGTGACGACGAAGACCGATGTAAAAAAGGAGCATGACTGGATTCTGATGGTAATTGCGCTCATGCTGCTGTTTACCGAGTTGTATTACCTGCAATACCGGGGTGAACTGTGATGGCAGACATCATGAGTGTCATGAATCTCCTGGATATAACCTCTATAACCGGCATGATGTTTGTGGATCAAAAGGTCCTATATGCAATTATTCCTATTCTCCTGATTGGCGCGTATTATCTCAAAAAAAGCACAAAGAAGATACTTGTCCTGAGCAGGATAGTTGTTGCAGCTTTAATCGTTATCGCACTTGCAGCCCCTTACACACTGACAACACACACAATAACTGACGCTGAGCCGACCATCACCGTAATCGATGACCGGTCCATGAGCATGGATATCTTCAATGCAACGGTTGCAGACCAGGTATACGGTGACATACACGACCACAATCCCTCCGCACAGGTCAAGACGTTCTCAGGTGATCAAACACCGATTGGAGATAAGATCCTGCAGTATGCCCGGGGAAACGATCATATCGTTCTTGTGAGTGACGGGAACAGCAACTGTGGTGCCGGACTGGCAGACGCGGTCTCAGTTGTCTCAGGAATCAATACAACAGTCTATCTAATCAGCCAGTCCCCTGATCACAACGATGTGAGCGTCAGGGTCGCCGGAAGCAAGAACGTGATTGTCGGAAACAAGAACACGTTTCGGATCGTGGTGCAGCAGGCTGGAGTGCATGCAGCGTACGAACTGGTAGTCAAGGTGGACGACGAGGTCATATATCACAGCGAGATCAAGCAGTTTGACCGAACAAAAATCCTCCCGATCACGCATGCATTCACAACACTTGGCACCCATATCATCTCTGCGAGCGTTACCCCGGACGCAGGGGGTGACGATCATTTCCAGTCGAACAACGCATTTGATAAGTCAGTGTACGTCGTTCCGAAGCCCTCGATCCTGCTGATCACTGATGAAGAGTCAAATCTCAGGGATACGGTCTCTGACTTATATGATGTCACTGTGAGTGGATCAGGATCTGCCGTTCAGGATAAGTACAAAGCAGTCATCCTCGATGACCGGTACATCGAGTCGATGCTGCCGGATGATCTTAAAGCACTCCGGGATTTTGTGAGCGATGGTCGCGGTCTCGTTGTTGTCGGCGGAGACCGATCGTATGACCGTGGCGACTATCTGGACTCTGATTTTGAGAAGATACTACCAGTCAAGTCGTATCCGAGCGAGTACTACGGCAGGAACGATGTGGTGTTTGTCATGGATATCTCTGCAAGCACGCTTTCAGATATCGTCGTTGGCACCGGGGTCAAGTTCCTTGATTATGAGAAAGCGCTGATGATCGATATCCTCGATGACAAGGACTTCAAGGATGACCGCGTGGGCATGGTTGCTTTCGGCGGAAAGGCGTACGAGGTGTCTGGTCTGACATATCTCGGCAACGATGCTACAAGGGAGTCGCTGAAAGAGACAATAATGACGATAGAGCCGAAAGGAGAGATCACAACCACGCTTGACCAGGGACTGGCGATGGCAGAGGAGATGCTCAGTAATTCAGTCGGCTCAAAAGACGTGATCATTATATCAGACGGCAACATCGATGCAGGCATATATGAGAGTTCGCGCTCGATTGCTGCCCGGATGAATACCGCAAACACAAGGATGCATTTCATCCATGTGATGAGTTCACCAACCAATCTGGTGACCAAATTCGAGGATATTGCCCGCGAGGTGGACGGCACGTATCAGCAGACCACGTATCCGGCATCAGTCGCAATCTCAACCGTCCAACCAGATGAACCCGCGCCAACACCAACACCCGATGAGTCTGGCACATATACAGTCTCGACATTCACAAAGAAACACTTCATAACCGAGCACCTTGACATCTCAGCCACGATCACCGGCTACAACGACGTCACGTCAAAACTCGGCGCGAAGAGGCTCGTTGTGACTGATGAAGGAAAGCCAATCGTCTGCGCGTGGAGATACGGGCTTGGACGGGTCGTTTCGTGGAGTACGGACAATGGCGGTGAGTGGAGTTCCACGCTTTACACCGGCAACAACTCGCAACTGATCTCGTCGGTGGTCAACTGGGCGATTGGCGATCCGAGATCAGAGGAGGGCATTGTCATCGAGGCAGATGATATATCATTAGGCGACGTCTGTGAGATCACTATCATGTCGGATACCATACCAAACATGGTGTTTGGCGGCGATGCGCTCGATATCTCAAGAATTGCTGAAAATACATATACAACGAGCATTGATCTGGATGCAGAGGGCGTTTACTACTTATCTGACTACGGGATCGCTGTGAACTATCCGGTTGAATACCAGGATGTCGGGATGAACTCGGACGCTGAGAAAGTTATCCAGTTGCACGGTGGAAGGGTATATAACGGGAGCGAGACTGATATGCTGCTTACCGATGTGAAGCGGAGGTCCGTCAGAACTGCTTACGAGCCTGTGAGCCAGAAGACATCGTTCATCCTTGCAGCGCTTGCACTCTTCCTGATTGAGGTGATTGCCAGACGGGCGCGTGAGATTGTGCGGCGGAATGAGGGGTGAACACCACGCGAATAACACAGATATCCGGCACCATCCAGTCATCGGTTCCACTCATACTCTTCGCTCTAACACCAAAAGTCACGAGCGGATCGCCCGGTCGCCCCCTCCACCCGAAAGGTTGAAATATGCGCGATGCAAAGGAGTAGTACTTTATTGGTGACCCACATGAACCGGAAACAATCTTCTGACATAACAAGTACCACCATCGAAGATCACACAAGTTATCAGAGTACGCTTGCCTTTATTCTGCTCACTGATGTGGTTGATGGCACATCTATCCGTGAAGACGCCGGTCGCCTCGGCGAGATGGAATTCAATGAAAAGATCAGGAACGTGCTCGGGTATACGTTTGTACGACGGGTGCTGGATGAACTGCATGGTCCGAAGATCGGATCGGGGGATCTCTCGGAAAAACCAGATGATCTTACCGACAAGCAGTGGGTATCGATCATAAAGCGATCAGATATGAAATGGGACAACTATCGCAAATATACTTACGATTTCGAGAAGGATAAATGCAAAGGGTTCTTCTCATCCGGTCAATCCGGTAAAAGGGCTGAAGTGGAGATGTTTCTTGCCGAATACACCGATGCGGTACATTCTGACGTGGGGGCACTGATATACACAAAAGAAGGCGAGAAAATACCGCTTTCGCATGGGTTATTGCACCGGATCGACACGATTTTTGAACTGGATAAGAAACCGGGCGTGCTGCTGACCGAACGGATGCGAAAGAAGAGCTTTGGGGAGCATATAAAACGGGCTGAACGCGACCTTTATGAGAAATAATCACCAAGGTGATATGATGAAACTGGAACTGCAAAACATAGGTGGATTTACAGGCGTTCATACGTTCGATATCCAAAAAGGGATCAATCGCATCACTGCGCCGAACGCCAAAGGAAAATCGAGCTTGCTGCGAGGACTACAGTGTCTTGCCAGCGATGACGAGGCTGTATTCCGAGACAGTTTGAATGACGACAATGATACAGGCAGTATCAAGCTTGATGATGGGTATGTGCGCAATCTACGACGTGTAAATAACATAGTGCAGGCAACTCAGGCGGACGACCGTACATTCTTTGATGAGAATAGTGAATGGCGCAACGCAGAGAAGATTGCATTCTTCACGCCGAAGAGTCGGGTGGTCCTGGAGATCGATCAGAACGCTTTCGATGTGCTCCGGTTTGTCAAGAGCGTCAGTGGAGCCGAGATCGTTGAATCGGACCTCCGCAGAAAAGAGGCTCAACTCGGGGATGCGAAACAGAAGCTCGATGAGTATATCGAAAATCTCACCAACGCCCAGAAGCTTGAGGCTGAGATCAAGACGATGCAGGGCGATATCCAGAAATTGCAGGGCGAAGTCCAGGAACTCGAGGCTGAGATCGCTAAAGAGTCTGGCACGATGGATATTACCGACGTCAGCAGGGATCTTGCCACCAAGAAGCGGGAGATCGAAGGGCTTCATGAGCGCCTTCGGGTGCGTGAAGGTGAGGTAAAGCGATATCAGGATGAATATGAAAAGGCGCGTGTGCAGCGTGAACGGATCAATGAAGAGATTAACGAGTTCGAACAGACGTACGAATCACCTGAAAAGAGCATAGAGGGATTTAAAGCAAATATTCAAAAGCACGAGCGTAGGAAGAAGAGCCTGAAGCGAGGGAAGGATATGGTCGATAGCTTGCTCGGGGTGATCAATGAGGCGTACAAGATGTTTGGCGAGACCGAGCGCGTCGTTCCTGAGGAAGCATCAGAGATTTCGTCCCTCGAAAAAGCATACAGTCTACTTGGAGAGCCACGCGAGTGCCCGGTGTGCAGCGGCGGTGCCGATCGCGACACGCTGGAACATCGAAGGGATGAACTGCGAGCGTGCGCCACAGACCTCTCCAAGGATATGCGCGGAGAGGATGAGCAGACGAAAATGATCAAGCTGGACATGAAGGAGCTACAGGACCAGGTTGATGGACTCCGGGCGAAGCGACGGGCACTCGATGAGGCAAAGCGCAACGCAGAAGAGTATCACAAGGACTGGGATGAGCGCAAGGACACGCTGGATGCAATCGAGAGAGAAATCTCAGAGAAAGACTCAGAACTTGAAAATCTTGAGCGCCAGTACGAAGATGCGACAAAGAATGTACAAACCAAGAGCAGGGAACGTCTCAACGAGATGCGAAAGAAGGTCGGTGGATTTGAAAATGAGATCAGGAACAATCACAAACAGATCGACCGGCTCACATCCGAAATCCCGGATTACATGATCGGAGAGACCCTTGAAGAGTATGCACAGAAGAAGAACAAGGGACTCGAACAGTTGCGGATGGAGATCGGAGAACTTGAGACACAGTATGACCACGAGGTGCGCGGCGCGGTGAAACGGTTCAACGACAAGATCAACAACATTTACCATGACATGGGATTCACAACCTTCCGCGACATCAAGATCCGGGAGGAGACCACGCGGGGCAGACCATCTTCGCTCGATGTGATTGTGGAGCACGAGAGTGGAAAGACACAGTCGCTCTCCAGTCTGAGCAAGGCAGAGCAGCTAACACTCGGTCTCGTCTTCCAGATTTCTGCGAAAGAGAATTACATCCCGGCTTTCCCGTTCTTTGTCATCGATGACAATATGAACACCTTCGATCCTGACCGATTCAAACTGGCACTGGAGTATCTGGCAGACAAAGCGGAGTATGTGATTGTCTCACAGCCCGTATCTCCGAGCGAGCAGGATGAGCTTATTATCAAGTATGGATTCGATTAAGGGCGTTTAATTTGAGTTAATCCATGTCCCCGAAGAAATTCGGGGGCGCTTGTTTTTTCTAAAAGTTTGGGGTATCGAAATAACATATAACCGCAAGGTGACACTTCCAAAACTCCTTGCCAACATACCTTTCCGGTTTATATGTACGCGGCAGAAGACCCCGCTACTTGTAGCGGTGATGAATGCCGCCCTTTTGCGGGGTTTAGTCATGTTCCACTCGCTCGATGCACCTCTTAATCGTTTCGCTGCTCACTTCCCCCGCGGTCCCAACATAGTAGCTCCG
>CBDUQO010000040.1:0-13764 GCA_965369365.1 uncultured Methanosarcinales archaeon | reverse complement strand
ATGGGCAACCTCTTTATAAGCGTTGGTCACTGTAACTCAAGATACCAGAGAGCCAGATGTGAGCCACCTTTTCGGGGTTTTCGGTGTGGGTGACATTGGGTGTCGCCGACACTGCCAATTTTTTTAAGCGTGCGCAGAGCCGCGCAAAGGGTTGAAAACGGCATCGAAACTCTGTGCGCGCCCCGCGCCCATCAGCGGTGATAAAACACTTGATTTCCCGGACAGTGTCACCAAAACCGGAAAACCCCCTTGCATTTGACTATAACGGTTTTTGGATTTGCTATCGCACCAGTATGTCACCATTGCCGGTTATCGCGATCTCAAAACCGACCACCACCACCCTGTGCCGTATCCTGCGTCCGGCAAGTTCCCGGATTCGTGATGCAAGTGCGATGCCATCATAACGTACATGCACGTCCGCATCCGATGCATCAGCTTTTGAATATACCATTCCAACCAGATCATCAAGACCGGTGCCCTCTACAACTTTGAACCAGACCGGTGCGCCAAGCATCTTGACAAATTCCAGGGTGTTTTCAGCCTGCTCGATATTCTTGCGTGCCGTTTTTTCGATGGCAGAGATGTTCTGTTTCGTCGTGCCCAGTTTGGCAGCAATCCTCTCCTGAGAGCCGCCATCGTTCCGCAGTCTCAGTACCTGCATCTGCCGCTCTGTGAGTGTTGTGTTACTTGCTGCCATTGATTGTCTCTGCATGGACATGACATATCAAGGTATGGATGTAGGGTCGGACAAAACATCCAGGAGACATGACCATTTCCAAAATCGGGTGATCTGAGCTTGTGGCTATGCCCAAAATCAAGCCATAACTACAGGAAAAATAAGAAGTCTATCAATCCGGGAGCAATTTAGACAGATCATCATAGAAATTGAGTACCAACCCAGTTACCGGATTTTCACCATTCAGCGTAAACGTGCGAATCTGTTTTCCAACCTTCTTTTCGTCGATGATCCCGATTGCGAGCAGCGGTTCAATGACCCTTGAAACACTCGAATGTGAGAGCCCGGTCTCCTCCGCGATTCCCGAGAGATACGTGAATGTACCCCGGTTCTTCATCAGATTCTCAAGAACGATCATCTGCGCCGTCCTTCCAAACGTTTTTTCGAGTGCACTCATGTGTGTATCTATGCGTCCATTATTTATAAGATTACCCGTTTTTAAATTTGATGGGGCTGTTGTATGTCGGATTTTTTGATCAATCGGCAGATATGGTGCCGCGGTCAAATGGCAGCAAACAGCGGTGTATAGCCGTGTGAGGGGACATGTTAATAAGCACTGTTGCACCCATAAATTATCATCGATGGCACGAAAGAACCGGAAGAAACTGGTCAGGGATATTGCACAACAGCAGATAAGACGGCTGTTTGAGCTTGCGGATGTGATATCGGAAACGCGCCCTGAATTAAGCGACCGTTACGTACATCTGGCAAAACAGATCGGGATGCGGCACCGGGTGAGGATCCCCTCGTATCTGAAGCGCAGGATGTGCAAGCATTGTGGAAAGTATCTTATTCCGGGCAGAACGTGCCGGGTACGGCTTGATTACGCGCGTGTTGTCATCACATGCCATATATGTGGCAAACAGATTAGATACCCCTACAAAACACAGGGGAATCAATGACTATGGCAAAAAACATCATCCCACTATCGACGGTTGACTGGTATGGGCGAGCCGTGACCGTGGTTTTCTTGATGGGGTGCCCGTTCCGCTGCCCGTACTGCCAGAATCACGCGCTCCTTGAGATGGGGCAACTGAGTGCGGAACCGGCTGATGTCGGAGAGATCGAATCAGCGATCAAAGAGAACTCATTCCTCATAAGCGGCGTTGTTTTCACCGGAGGCGAGGCATTTCATCAATTTGATGCGCTCCGGCATCTCGCAGCGTTCACTCACAAGCAAGGGCTGCTGACAGGCGTTGAAACGAATGGGTACTATACCGAGCGGATCCGGCAGATGATCGATGCGCACCTCGTTGACATGATATGCATGGACGTGAAGGCACCACTGAAACAGGATGCATACCTGCACATCTGCGGCATCGATGCGGTAGCCCATGTTATGGATTCGTTGAGACTCTGCAACTTGTGCAGGGAACGCGGGATCGATTTTGAGGTACGAACAACGGTGTTTCCGGATCTTGTTGGGTCACCTCGGGAGATACAATCGATCGCCACGCAGGTTAGGGCGCTTGCTGGTGATGTGCGATACATCCTTCAGCAAGGCATACCGGAGCACGCATGGAAGAAGCTGTCTCCGCGGTCGTTTACGCGGGATGAGTTAATGGCGCTTGCAAGAAACGCAAAGCCAGATCTGTCTGATGTCCGAATCCGGACAAAGGAATATGGGGAAGAGCGCGTGAAATAGGGGCTAAACAATAGTGGCAGCCTGCATTGTTTGGTTACACGTTAATCATATAGTACGTATTTAGCTAACCACACGATCACATATATTTTCACGAGAGCGTATGAGGCGGCAGGATATAAAATGCAAACATGTCGCCAGTATCTTATATGTGCTACCATCTTCCCGGTCAATTTCGTGGTTTTTTCGCCCAAACTAAACACATATACCACATAAAATCGACGCGGGAAGATTTTCCGGATGGTTGTGTTGCCTGCGCATGACCGCGTGCTTGTGCGCCAACCCCACATTCCATCACAATATATTTCGATTGATCGGAAGATTTAAGTACTATTACTTACACTTGTAACATCGGATGGGTCGATTGATCGACCAGTCTGGACAAAAGATGGTGAACAACATAAACAACAAAACCCCACACCATAGCGAATTTATACCAAATAAACGCCCGACCAGGTACATAATTTGGAGCGGGCAGATGGTAGACCCAGGATATAGACAACCGGTGCGATAATTATGAACAAGGCAAATAAGAAACACATAACGAGCTTGATAACCATCGTAGCGATCGCAGTGGTCTTGATGTCTGTGGGATGTGTTGATGATGATGGTGATGATAGATCAACATCACTCACGCCCACCCCTACGCGGACTACAACACAACCCCCATTACCGGCACCAACCCCCACCACAGAATCCCGGACTCTAAGTGTTTCCGAACTATTGGAATATCCGGTATATGACTCGGACGTCAAAGTTTATGGAACGGTGAGCGCTTTAGGTGAACTTTTCTGCCCGTGTTTTACATTGGCAACGGATGAAAAAATGTTGACTGTACACTACGACTTGATGGTTGATGATGACGGAACAGAAAGACCCCCCGCAAATATAGAAGGAATCGAAAATGGTGACCGGGTTATCGTAACCGGTGAACTCCGGTCAAGCAGTGGAACTGCCCCCAGCACTACGTTTTGGGCGAGCAATGTCGAAAAGATGGTTGAAAGAGGCACGGCACACGGGGATGAAAGAATTAATTTAGCTAATGTAAATTCTATTGAAATTATGCTACTTGAATCATTTCCAGTTCAGATAAATGTCTGTGCAAGAGGCGAACATCCCGATAGCTGTACTAAAGTTGACAAAATTACGACAGCACGCGAAGGAAATACATTCATCGTTACCATAAACGCATTCAGACCCGCCGATGCAATGTGTGCACAGGTAATTACGCCGTATGAGGAAGTTGTCGCACTGGACGTGGTCGGATTGAAAACAGGCGTTTACACAGTAGAGGTTAATGGAATACAAGACACATTTGAACTGCAAACAGACAACTGAGTCAAAAATAAAGATAATAAGGAATTCCCAACCACCGATAATGCCCGGGTAAGCTGATTGCAGGCAGGGGGTGGTTGGGACTTAAAATTTGGTCAGAACCATGAGTGGAAAAAATGAACGTGTATGCCCTGTTGAAAATGCAGGGGGACTTGATAGCGGAATCAGGAAATTGTTGCAGCGTCCCAAAAAGATTCTGGGAAACTACGCCATGGAAGGGATGACGGTTTTGGATCTGGGTTGCGGTCCCGGATTCTTTTCTGTAGAAATGGCTGAAATGGTTGGTGCATCCGGCAAAGTTATCGCTGTAGACCTGCAGGAAGGAATGCTTCGGAAACTGGAAAATAAGATTCAAGGAACAGAAGTTGAAAAAAGAATTAAATTGCATAAATGTGATAAGGATAAAATAGGCATCACAGAAAAGGTTGATCTTGTTTTAGCTTTTTACATGTTTCATGAAGTTCCTGATCAAAAAAAGTTCTTAGAAGAGATAAAATCCATGTTAAAACCAAATGGAAAAGTTTTTATTGTAGAGCCGAAATTTTTTCACGTTTCGAGACAAGCATTTGAAGAAACTGTGAGGTTGGCTAAAGAGGTAGGGTTTAGACCTATTGAACGACCAAAAGTGTTTTTGAGCCAGACTGTGGTTTTTAGGATATAGATTTTTTGTGTTTCTTAATTTTGTGTAAATATCCATACATAACACCACGGGATTAACACAGAAATCTTGTGGAACTCAAACTTGGGGATTATATTTTAATCCAATAATCGACTGACGGTAACCCATTTCTGCCCCATCTGTCCGCATTTTCCCGCAATCGTAAAATCCCCTCGTAACCCCAAAACCACTATCGGGCGACCTAAGCATCACTTAACCAAACCCCGCCTTTTCTTACCTGCGCAGGATCACTTCGGAACCACGCTTCTGGCGATGAGATCAATTCCCAGCTCCGTACATTTCTTTTTTGCAGCCTCCGCCACGCTCACGCTGATTATAATCGATCTCATCTTCTTTTCAAGCTGTTTCTCGGCAAAAACACTCTTGCGATGAAAGTTAAGCACGTCGCCCAGTTTTGTGTGGGATTTCACCTCCACAACATAATTCACAGTACCCTCAAGGTATAGATCATACTCCACGTCTGCCGGCACCCCATACAACTCCCCTTCCGCATCTCTTAACCACAGATGTTCAATCTTCCTAAAGGTCTGTCCTGAAAACTCCTCCACCGTCTGCTTGATGATCTCTTCCAACCCTCGACCAACACGACCGCCCAGCGCAGAGACTGCCAATTTGATCTCCTGTTGTCCCCGGTTCAGCTCATCGAACCGCCGGTCAACTTGTTCGAACCGTTGGTCAACTTGTTCGAACCGTTGGTCAACTTGTTCGAGATGTCGATCAACTTGTTCAATCCGTTGGTCAACTTGTTCGAGATGTCGATCAACTTGTTCAATCCGTTGGTCAACTTGTTCGAGATGTCGATCAACTTGTTCGAGATGTCGATCAACTTGTTCGAACCGCTGGTTGCTATCTTCGCTGAGCTTCTTGATCTCTTCCAAAATCCGCTCAAAATTATCCTTGGATGCGAAAACGTCCGCCATGATGCCCATAATCTCATATCTGAACTCACCGTGCTCGCGAAGGAGGGGCGGGAGTTTCCGACGCATCAAATCTTCAAACTCTGCTGAACTGAGGGATTCTGCAATTGTGCACATAATGCATCCTATCGGCTCCGATGTAATAAAGATAGTTACTTTCGGGATCGTAGATCGCTCGATCACTCAAGCCTGATTTCGCCACGCGGATGTGGAGCCGGCGGGATGATCGGCGGCGACTCGAGCGAATGGAATGTCACGATGGTGCTGGTATTCAGGCGTGTGCCGTTCTCTGGTGTGTGATATGCCCATACTGTGATCGTGCCGGGCGCGTCCGAACATAGCCACACGACCGCGCCACCGTTGTTGGCGGCGGCTGTTGTCTCGTTAAAGGATCTAAGCTGAGTGTCATCCCCATAACCCGGATATGTGTGGTTGTACAGCGTACCCGCCGAGGCTTTGAACTCAACGAGCGTACCCGCCACCACCTTGGATTCGTTTATGTCTGTAAGCTCAGCAGTCAGCTTGTATGCGTACTCCACGATGGTTTCGGGCTTTGAAGGTGGGTGGCGGGTGGGCGGACCATCCGATTCTGATTTACGGCTGAGCACGAGATTTGTTGCAGATTTCGTATGTACATCAGGCGTTGCATTGCCCCTAACGGTCACCGCGGTTTCAGGAATGGTCTCGTTGACCCTTGTGCCATTGGAATCGTCGTACGTGATGCTTGATGGCGCTATGATCACAGGGATTGAATTTGCACTCTCGTTGTCGACCGTCAATTGATATGCCACCCTCCAGTATTTTCCAACCGTTATCATGTATGGAACCGGTCGGTTTCCGACATCCCATGAAAGTATTGTGCGGTTTTCGATGGATGTTATATCCGGGTTCAACGGGTCTTCATGCCAATATTCATCATCCGTGCGATTGTAGTACGTAACATTCGCACTGTCGCTTACATACGTGATATTCACAAACGATCCTTCAATCGTTGTGTTGCTACCGATGTATACATTGATCTGCGGCTCAGGCGCGGTGTAGTTTCCAAGTTCGCCTGCGATACCGACGAAGATGTTCTCAAGGTCAGTTGCGTTCTGTGCAGGATAGTATTTCCCACCAGTGATATTTGCGATCCGCTCCAGTGTGCGGTTATCGATGGTAGATCCGAATCCAACCGTGAATATGGTGGTGTTTCTTGCTGCCGCCAGCTCTGCTTCCGCGATCATTGAATGGTATCCCACGTTGTCGATTCCATCGGTCATCAGGACGATCGTGCCGTTCTCGTAGCCTGTGAGGGCATCGTTCGCCTCGTATAATCCCTCATCGATTGCGGTCATACCGTCGGCTGTGAGGCTGTCGATAGATGAATTGATCGGATCAAAGCCACCGATCGAATCAGTGAGCGGATTATCAGTCTGCGCCCGCCATTCGTGCCACCTCACGGTCGTTTGCATGCGTGAGGTGTCCTGCTGTGAGTGGGTGAGATCGAAGCATTCATACTGACGTGTGGAGCTTGTTTCGACCTCGGAAACAGCACCCCATACCGATCCATCCCACTTCTGGATATCGATGCCGCTGTCGCTGCCTTCAGAGGTCATGAGGAATATCTCATCTGATTCCGGATCAGGAGTCAGTTGCACCCATGAAACATAATTCGTACCGATGCTCGATGCAGAGGATTCCGGACTCCAGGAATCACCGGTCACATTCCATGTCTGGTACTTCGGGGTATGCGTATTATCGCTCCACACAACCATGCCGATACCTGATGCCTGCTCGAAACTTACATCAAAGTATCTCCTGTTATACCCGTGTGAAGCAGTCTCAATCTCCCGGTTCGTAGTAGTCCATGCCAAGCCATCCCATATGCTCACGCTGATGTCATAAGCGGTGTCCAGTGCACCCACGAGTATGTTGTTTGAGTTTGGATCGGACGCAAGTTTGATCCAGCGAGTCTGGTGTGTACCGGTGTATATAGTGGCGGGTACACTCCATGAAACGCCATCCCATCTGGAATACCGGACAGTCCTGTCTGACTGCGCCCATGCAACCAGGGCATTGCCAGTTCCTTGCTCATAAACCACATCAAAGCATTGATAATCCCAGTCACTTCCTGCACTGGCATCGTTTGTAAGCAATACGACATCACCCCATGATGTTCCACCCCATACTTGAGCACGGATGTTGTTGTCAGAGTTTAAAAATACCAGCAGAATCTCATCTGAATTTGGTTTTGCGGCAAGTCGCGCCCATTGAATATATTTAGATGCGCCTGTACCATCCACTGCACCTTCAGCACCCCATATCGACCCATCCCACACCCGGTATCGCGGGACAGCTGTGCTTATGTCTGAGTTCCGGTATACAACCATGGCATCGCCGGAATTCTGCTCATACGCGATGTCGAAACCTCGGTGGTGATCGTAGTTGGCAATCCACGAGAACTCCTGTACAGCACCCCATCCGGATCCATCCCACATCTGCATATTGAGATCTCTTTCATCATCCAGCGCCCCCATGATCACCTCATTCCTTGTTGGACATGACTGCAATACAATCCAATCAATGTCTCCATCTACATCTTTTGCAGATGATTCACCTAACCACGCATCCCCATCCCACTGCCGGTATCGGGGGACACTCGCGCTGTTACTGTCACGATAGGCGCACATCACACCCATAAGCGATGAACTGGAGCTATTGATCGTGAATTTTGTATCGCTTCCTGAAACGTTCGTTCCATTGACCACAGCACGGTAATTTGTACCGGGTGATAGTGTAGCACTTACCACCTCTGGATTTGAGCCGGTTGCAGAGGTGTCAAGAACATTCACACCATCGTATAGACATATATCAAGATCGGACGCATCATTCCACGTTAGATTGAAATAATAGATCCCTTGTGTGCTAACAGTGAAGTATCCCTCCCACTGGTCCCCCTCGCAGATATAACTCGTCTGGTTGGCAGTCTCGTTCGTGCTCGAATAGCTGTATGTCGCAAGCCCCACCCGGTCCTCTCTGGTCGGATCGAGACTCGAGATGAATGCATGAGATGCAAGCTTTGCTGCACTCTTCTTATCGACATGGGTGGTGATATTGAACCGCTCTGAGCCGGTGCCCGACCCTGTAACTCGCAGCACCCAGTCCCCGTTCTCGACCGTATCTGCGTCGGTATCGGGATATGTATAGGGCAGCGGATGAATCCAGATGTATTCCGAGGTATCTCTCGGTATCGAATACGTGATCGTGACAAGCGGGCAGTAGCCGTTCAGGGTATATGTGTGGTCGTTCGGGTTTGTCTCGCTGGATGCGAACCGGTCGGCACCTGCCCCACCATAACCTGATCCAATAAGAACTATGTTGCATTCCTTACCCCAGTCAGGAAGACGGTTGCTGCTCCAGTTTGCGCTGGTAATATTGAATTCAACCACATCATTGGTGATCGATGATGTCAGTGCCACCGAGTCGATGAGATATGAATCGTTGTCCCCGCTACTGAAACTGCCGGAGGTCCATGGCTGACCTGCAGAACTGTCGTTGCAGTTCCATGTCAGATCATCATCGTAACCGGTTGCCAGATCATAGATGTTGACAGATCTATCCTCGGTACCCGGATCAGAGGTTGGAGTTGTGCCGCGCAGATACATCGTCACGCTCTCGAGTCTTGCGTTATGTGTTGGCGCACTCGGAAGTTTCCAGCGCATAATCGTTGATGCCTGCTCTCCTCCTGTGTCGCTGTCAGTTACATAAAACGAGGTCTCGTCCGCAAAGACCGTGCTCGGGCTTGCTGATGCAATGTAGGTGTCAAACTCTGGTGCGCGGAGATCTATCGAAACCGCCTCGCGTTCGTCGAAGTAGTAGCCGGTAGTGTTATCCCCCATTCCGTACACAATGCCACCCGGACTTGTGAGTTCAATATCCAGGTCGGTGGTGCTGTTCTCCCATTGCAAAAGCACTTTCAGATCGTTTATAGTCTCATTAATCAGGAACATGTCATTAAAGCCATAATACGATGTGTGGAATGTACAGTTGTACGGATAATCATCCACAAGATTGACTTCGGCAGGATAATTGGCTAATGTTATGCCGTTTGCAAGTATCAGAACGTTTCTAATGGCGTTAGTGTAATCATTGGGATCGTAGAAACTAATCACATTCGCTCCGTTCTGTACGAGGGCTGTGATATCGTATTCATAATCATCCTTCCACTGCTCATCTCCACTGGATGGGTTCGGAATCGACGTGAGAACCGCTCCATTGACCTCAACGCGACAGTCTCCAGTGTAATCGAGATCATACCCACCAAATCTCAAAATGTATGGCGGAGAGGTACTGCTCGGTGCAAGAGTGCCTTCTGCCCCATAATCATAAAGCGTGAACCCATCAGTCCCGTACTCGATCTCTGTGATGTCGTAATCGCTGATCTCCTGGGCAATCGAGTTGTACACACTGCGCAGTTCGGAACTGGACGGCGCATTGTAGTACTTGCCACCAGTCTCTGATGCGACACGCTGTAGGAGCGGCTCATCTATGTACTCTGCGCTGCCAAGACCGATTGTGTATATTGTGATGTGGTTTGTGCTTGCATTCAGGATTGCCTGTGAACAATCCTGATCAACCCCTGCGGTGCACTCGCCATCGGTCAGGAGGATTGTGATCCTTCTCGCATCACCCCGTCCACCTGTGAGCATGCCGTTAGCATATCTCAACCCGTCCCCTATCGCAGTGCCGCCGCCGGTATGGATGCTATTGATTGCATCCCGGACAAGTGCTTTATTGTCAGAAGAGTTGAGCAGCGTAAGTCCGATCTCGGTTGTAACAGAACCTTCAAACGCTATCACCCCGACCTGTGCATTTGAGACGAGGTTGTCCATAAAGATCTTTGCGGCAGTCTTTGCATCGGTCATCGGCTGCTCGGGATCAGTTCCAAGAAACTTCATGCTGCCGGACCGGTCGAGCACGAGCGCAACATCAAGTGGAGTTCCCGCATAGTAATCCGGATCCATGCTGCCGGACCGGTCGAGCACGAGCATCGCGTGCGCAGCATACCGCGTGCCGGTGATGTTGCCCTGACCTGATATGGTGGTGGTCACATTGATGGTGCCTCCTGGCTCCACAGGATTTGGTTCGATCGTTGTTATAACCAAGATAAACGGCGCGTTCATGATCTGAATAACGATCGTTCTCACGATCTCGTATCCCGAATCGTTAAGTGTGCTCACACTCACTGTCGCATCGCCAGCCGTGCCTGATTGCAGCGCGACTGTTGCCTGCCCGCGCTCGTTGGTGGTCACGGTGGTTGTAGATAGGGTCCCGAGCGTGGTGCTGAAGCTGACGGTTCGGTTCCAGAGTACATGCCCCCATTCATCAACCACAGTGGCGGTGATCACTGATTCATTGACTCCGGGGATGCCTACTCCGGATATGCGTGTGGCATCTGCCATAACGATGATTCGTGCAGGCTCCTCTGCATAGAATTCAACAACCGTTTCGTTCGTGATGTTCGCGATTGTGCCACCGATCTCATCGATATAGGTGCCATTCACAGTGATATTGCCTGTGAATCTCGATGGTTTCAGGGTGACCAATGCTTCGCCGACACCATCCAGTGGCATTGTGGTGCTGCTGCCGGTCATATTGAACCGGATCGATCCGGCGGAACAGAGCGGATTTAAGAACTCATCAGTCGTGGTGCTGGTCACCTTCGAGGTGCCTGCGCCATCGGCACTCACGCGCTGCGGATCTGCGGTCACAAACAGGTGCGCAGGTTCACCTGCGAGACCTTCAATCATCCGGTATTCAGGTTCGCACATTTCTCCATTGATGACGTCCGCATCGACAACATTGCCCCCTGCTCGCGAAGAAAGATGGATTGTTGCACTTATAGTGCCATTTACATCGGTGGTGCTTGACATGGGGGCTATTGACGTGCCATAATATTCCACCGGGCTGTTCCGTTCATTATTCGGTGGGGCGGTTGCTGTGAAGTTCAGTGTCACGTTTGGCATCGCCCGCCACTTACTTACATTGTCTGCGAACTCTTCTCTGGTCTTGTCGTAGACCGTTGCCGTAATCAGGCAGGTGGCATTTACCGTAGCCTCCTGAACCGATGTGAGTACAATCTCCGACACAGGTCCCACAACAAACATCACGTTTGCGGTATTGGTCACATTTGGAGTCTCTGCGGTGATCTTTGCAGTTCCGATATCCCATGAACTGATATTCACAACGGCGATTCCCGTAGCATTGGTGTACGAATGGTTTGCATGAAGCGTTCCGAGAGTTGCTGTGAAGTTGACGCGCATGGCATTCGCCGGATGCCCGGCAGAGTTAATGAGGTTTATCGTGATGTTTACGCTGCGATTGTCCGCAAATGTCTCATAAGTCTCCAAAGTAATATTCAGCGTATCTGCTGAAGAGACCTGAATCGATAGCAATATCAGGCTCATGCAGAGAATTGCGACGATCTTCCGGTTCATACTAACACCCCATTATTATTATGATATGTCGTTATCTGATATATAACTTTTGGGGGATCGGGATTATACCGTGAAAAGTTCGAATGCTTTTTTGAGTAAAATATATGAAGAAGAACGAGCATAACTACTAATCACTTGTGTGGGGGTACAATTGAGCAATGAGCAGAAAATGGGGGATGGGGGAACCTGGGGAAAACCTCTGATCCATATAGTAGATGACGTGCCAAAGAACATCCAGGTAGTGGGTAACATCTTGCGCGAGGTGGATTGTGAAATCGCTTTTTCGCAGAACGGGAGAGATGCGCTTGACAGGATAAAATCCAACCCTGCTGATCTCATTCTTCTTGACATAATGATGCCTGGTATGAATGGGTACGAAGTCTGTGAAGAATTGAGGAATGATCCGAAAACAAGTGATATTCCGGTCATATTCCTCACAGTAAAGACAGATGCAGATAGTACTGTGAGAGGATTTGAGGCAGGGGGTCAAGATTACCTTACAAAGCCGTTTAACTCATCAGAACTTCTGGCAAGGGTGCATACACAGCTTAAACTAAAAAAGAATAGGGATATGATCTTGCAGATCAACGAACGGCTGAAGCAGGAGATTGCCGAGCGGGCGCGGGTGGAAGACGAGTTAAGAGCGCACCGCGAACACATCAAGCTGATCAATCAAATCATGAGGCATGATATAATCAACGATCTGGTTGTTATCGATAGTGAACTGCAGCTTTATGACGAACTGTGTGACGCTGAACTCCTGCGAAAAGCGGCTGCCCGCGTCGTTAAAAGTGTCGATTTGATAAACAGAATGAGGGAACTTGAGACGTTCATTGACGCTCACCACGGATTAAGACTATATTCAGTGACCGAGGTTCTGAGAGACGTTGTGAAAAGCTACCCCCATACCACATTCAACATAGAAGGTGACGTTCAGGCTCTGGCTGACGAATCTCTGAGTTCGATCCTGGATAACATAGTAAACAACGCTGTGGCTCACGGAAAAACCGATAGAATCGATATAACGATGAAAACAGAGGGGGAGTTCTGCGAGATAAGGATTGCCGATTATGGCTCCGGAATCCTGGATGAGATAAAGGGGGATATATTTGAAGAGAACTTCGTGTATGGCGAAACCGGGAATACAGGTCTGGGATTGTACATCGTCAGGAAAACCATGGAGAACTATGGTGGATATGTGCATATAGAGGATAATACACCGAAAGGGGCGGTCTTTGTGCTTTCGCTTAAGAACGTGGGGTAAGTATGGCATGCAGGAGCGACATTGGTACGTGTTTAGCTGCGCTCCCCGGGGTAAACACACGCAAATATTGTAATGAACCGGACATCACAGCCGGATGACGCGGGGTTTCTTGAGCGCGCCGATGTCCGGGCACGGGTCAACCTTTTATTACATGATCGCAATAATTAAAGAGGGAGTGTAATCATGAGTGAACCCAATATTGCAAAGCGTGTCGAGATTCTGCTGGTTGAGGATAACCCTGGTGATGTGCGCCTGACCGTGGAAGCCCTCAGAGAGGGCAAGATGTACAACGAAATTCACACAGTCAAGGACGGTGTCGAGGCGATGGCGTTTCTGCGCGGGGAGCGTGAATATGCGGGCATGGGCTGCCCGGACATTATCCTGCTCGATCTGAACATGCCCAAGATGGATGGGCGCGAGGTGCTTGCTGCGATCAAAGCTGACCACCGCCTTAAAAAGATCCCGGTGGTGGTTCTGACCACCTCGCAGGCTGAAAAGGATATTGTCGAGTCGTATGACCTTCATGCAAATTGCTACATCAGCAAACCGGTTGACCTGGATAAGTTTATAGCGGTAGTAAAGTCGATCGAAAACTTCTGGCTGACTGTGGTGAGGCTGCCACCCGCTGAAACGTGATATGTAGCTTGCACGGGGGGCGTAAGGGTATTTGTGGAATATGTCAGAGAGAGAAAGGGAGAGAGAGAGAGTGGCG
>CBDUQO010000039.1:0-13857 GCA_965369365.1 uncultured Methanosarcinales archaeon | reverse complement strand
CTCTAAGACCTCAATGCCTCACAGGTACAATTCATCTTGCGAGCTGCTTGTAACTCGAATTACCATAGAGCCGAAAATTCCAAATTTTGCGGCTCTTTGACAATTCGCGAGTGTAACCATCTCATTTTATATACTATCAACTTTAGTTTTTTAGATATATAAAAAAACTCTTTCCAATACAAGGGCTGCTGCCAACCCCGCACGCCGTTGGTGGTGGGTCTCTAGAACACGCAGGCGAGAGACAACATTCATGAGTTGCAAAGTCGCCGGAACGTTCTCGCCAATAGCTTAAATATCTGTAACACACAAGTGTATGTAGTGGGTGTGGGATTGTGTCAGACGCTGTTAAACTCATAGAGTTGCTCGAGCAGGGCACCAGGACAAGAAGAACTCGTTGCGAGGCTGTAGTCACACTTGGAAATATGAGCGGGGATGTGAACGGCGATCTCTCGATGGTTTTTGATGCGCTTACAAAGGTGGTATGGCGTGACGACAGTAGGGCAGTACGCAACGCCGCCGCCATGTCGTTGTGCAGGCTTGGAGATGGCGGTTTCAACATCCTTCTGAAGATGTCGATTGATGATAGCATAAAGATACGGCTCATGGCTGAATCGCTCAGCAAACTGGGAGATACGTATTATCCGATTTTCAACGAAATGAAGGAGCAGGATCGGTGGGTGCGTAAAAGCATCGTCGAAGCGTTTGGCAACTTCAATGAAGCGGCTGCTGTTACCGCATTGATAGAATTGCTTGAGAGCGAGGCTGCTGTCAGTAGACATAAGCCCGGCGAAGATTGGGATTCATGGTATAATCTGCACTGGGCTTATGTTTCCGAGCATCTTGGAAGGATCGCGAATGCCAACGTTGATGAACTGCTCAAAGCGTTGAATAAAGGGTGCCGGATCACCCGTGTCTGTGTTGCGGATGCACTCGGCGAGGTTGGCGAGAAGCATGTTGAGACAAAGTACACCGAAAAC
This sequence comes from uncultured Methanosarcinales archaeon, assembly GCA_965369365.1. Lineage (GTDB taxonomy): Archaea > Halobacteriota > Methanosarcinia > Methanosarcinales > Methanogasteraceae > Methanogaster_D. The sequence continues at coordinate 12,880 of CBDUQO010000039.1, read as the reverse complement.
TTAAGAGAAACAAGGACGGTGCACCGTGAAAATATAGATAAACGTGCAGTCCCTGCGCTCATAGAAGCGCTCGGCGACCCGTATTATCTAGTATCAGGAAATGCTGCAAGATCGCTCGGCAGGATCGGGGATGTATCGGCAGTCCCTGCACTAATCGTGTTTCTGGAGTCCATTGGTGAAGATGCTGCCAGAGCGCTCGGTACGATCGGCGATTCTACTGCAATTCCGGCACTAATCGAAGTGCTGCCACTAAAAGGCGCTGCTTATGCTCTTGGAAGGATTGGGGACCGATCTACAATTCCGGCACTTAAGGATGTGCTTGCGCAGGAGATTGGAGCATCGATCGGCGCATCGATTGGAGCATCAGACCGGGGCAGGAGCTACCATCCGAACTGGGAGTCTGCCCGTGCACTCTGCGAATTCGGGAATGAAGGTCTTGATGCGATCATAGACGTTGTTAAGCCACACATAGCCGATTCGGAGCACTTTGACGACCTTGTGAGCATAGTACAAGGAGACTACACGGCGATAAACTCATCTGACGAGTATAATAAGAATTCGCTGGCACTCGAACTGTGCGATCTATATGCTGAACTCCAGAACGAATACGCGATCGTCCCGCTCCTGATATACTTGATGAAATGCGCATCCGAAAATGTCGGAGTCGTTGCTGCCCAGATGATGTACCTTCTTGAGAACCAGATGCTACATCGCTTCTTCGACCTGTTGAGGGACGATGATGTCATGGTGCGCAGGGTCGTTGCCAGTCTGGGGTCTGTCGAGCCGGCGTACTTAAGCGAGATGTTCAATTCCTACTTTGAGCTTGATCTGTACATTGATGAGATTGATATATTGGTAAGCGCGCTAAAGGACAGCGATCCCGTGGTGCGCCAGAGCATCGCCGAGATGTTCAGCAAGATCATAGTGCGGGGTAGTTTTGATGTTAATTATGCAATGGATTATCTTATATATTTAATTGATGATCCGGAGCCACACGTGCGCGAAGCTGCAGCGGAAGCACTCTACCGCTTTGGCTCAAATACCTGTGAAATGCTCACGGACCATGAACGCATGACCATAATCGGAACACTCATGGATGCATCCGAGGACGAGAGCATCCGCGGTGCGATCGATTGTGTGGATAATTACCTCTGGGGCGGAATAGACATCGCAAACCAGAACAATCTTTTCTACAGTGGCGAAAAGACCGGTGACGGCAAGGAATAATATCTTGCCCGGATCCCTCAGTATCCTGCCACCCAACAGATTTACCTAATATAATCGCTTATATCCATGTCGTGAATCCTGACGCACACCCGAGCACACTTTCTGATACATACGCATACTTCGAGGATCTCGAAAACGACGTGCAGCGGGCAATCGAGATCGTTACAGCAGCGCGCATGATGGGGTGTGACCCTGAGCTACATCCCGAGATCCCGCTGGCAAAAGACCTTGCCGATCGTGTCGAGAACCTGACCGGAATCCCGGTTGCTGAACGGATCCGTGAGCTGGAGCACGACATGGGGCTGAGCAGGGAGGAGGCTGCGATGCAGCTTGGTGTGGACATCGCAACCATGCGCATCCACCAGTTCGATAGCAGGGATGATGCTGTGGAGGCGTCCATAAGGGCTGCGGTCGCACTGCTGACCGAAGGGGTGGTTGCGGCGCCGATCGAGGGAATTGCAAAGATCGATATTGTTGATAACGACGATGGAACCGAATTCGTCCGCATTTTCTACGCAGGACCGATCCGAAGCGCTGGCGGGACTGCACAGGCACTATCTGTGCTGGTTGCAGACTATGTGCGGCGGGAACTTGGCATCAACAGGTATATCCCGCGAAACGAGGAGATCGAGCGGTATGTGGAGGAAATAACGATCTACAAGACGATTGCCAACCTGCAGTATATGCCGTCTGACGAGGAGATCCGTTTGATTGCAACAAACTGCCCGATCTGCATCACTGGCGAGCCGACGGAGGAGGCTGAGGTCGAGGGCTACCGGAATCTGGCACGGGTTGAGACAAACCGCGTCCGGGGCGGTATGGCGCTCGTTATTGCCGAAGGGATGGCACTCAAAGCGCCAAAGATTCTGAAACACGTAGCAAAACTGAATCTTGATGGATGGGATTTTTTAAACCAGCTTGCCACGAGCACGAAAGGTGAGAGCGATGATGATGGCACTATGGGCATCAAACCAAAGGGCAAGTACTTAAACGATCTAATCGCCGGCAGACCGGTCTTTTCGCACCCGTCGATGCCTGGCGGGTTCAGGCTCAGGTATGGAAGGTCGAGAAACACAGGATTTGCCGCTGCCGGGGTCTCGCCGGCAACCATGATTGTGACCGACAGTTTTCTTGCACCAGGTACCCAGATACGGGTCGAACGTCCCGGCAAAGCAGCAGGAATCTGCCCTGTGGATGGCATCGACGGTCCGACTGTGCGCCTGTTTAGCGGGGACGTGGTGCATATCAGCGACGAAAAAGAGGCAAGAAAGCTCCATGACCAGGTCGAGACGATTCTTGATGTGGGGGAGATTCTAATCAATTACGGAGATTTTCTTGAGAATAATCATCCTCTGATGCCGTCTTCGTACTGTTTTGAGTGGTGGATGCTCGAACTTGGGGGGAAGGTCGATTTTGGCACGATAAAAGGCGATCTCAAAGATATAGACCAGGAACTTGCGCTCGGGCTTTGTGACCGGTATGGTGTCTCGTTGCACCCGAAATTCACGTATCTCTGGCACGACATATCAATTGACGACTTCAAATGCCTATCTGAGTATATAGCTTCTTCAGGCAGGCTTGCGGAAGGAATCCTTGTGATTCCAGGTGATAAACACATAAAAAAGATTCTTGAGACGCTTCTGGTTTTGCATAGGGTGGTAGACCGTGATATACACCTGCACGAACCGCTCCCGCTACTTAGATGTACCGGAGTCGGAGTTGAGGATTTTTGCAAAAAATGGACTGATACTAAGGAAACGACTGTACTTGATGCGATATTTGAGATAAGCGGTGTCCGGGTCAGGGCGAAGGCGCCAACAAGGATCGGGGCGCGGATGGGAAGACCGGAGAAATCGGATAAGCGAGAGATGAAGCCAGCACCGCATGTCCTGTTTCCAGTCGGCGACATGGGTGGTAAGAGCAGATCGCTCAAGCAGGCGTCAAACTTCACCCGATCGATGAATGCGAAGATCGGAACGATCCCTGTTACGATCGGGATGCGCAGATGCCCCGCATGTGGGCGCGAGACCTACGAATACAGGTGTGCATGTGGAGCAAGGACAAAAGAGGTGTTGTTCTGCCAGAAATGCAAGATTCCTGTCGTTAACCAGCCATGCCCGAGATGCGGCTCGAACGCATCGTCTGCGCAGAAGATCGATCTCGATCTGAAAGATAGGTATATGTCCGCATTCGAAAACCTTGGGGAAAGGGACACTCTCCAGAGTTTCAAGGGGGTACAGGGGTTAATCTCGAAGAACAAGACACCGGAATCACTTGAAAAAGGGGTGCTCCGCGCAAAACACGGAGTGTTTGTGTTCAAGGACGGTACTGTGAGGTATGACCTGACCGACCTTCCGCTGACGCATTTCAATGCAAAAGAGATTGGGATTGATGTTGGCACGCTGCATGGTATTGGGTATACATCTGACATCGATGGCAACCCGCTAACCGATGAAAATCAGATATTACACCTTAAAGTGCAGGATATTATACTATCATTCAATGCTGGTGAATATCTGCTCAGGGTTTCCCGTTTCATTGATGATCTACTTGTGAAATACTATAAACAGGAAGCATACTACAATGCCTCGCACAGAAACGATCTGATTGGCAAACTGGTGATTGGGCTTGCCCCGCATACCTCTGCGGGCGTGCTCGGAAGAATTATAGGGTTTACGCGGGCGTCGGTTGGATATGCGCACCCGTTTTTCCATGCGGCTAAACGAAGGAACTGTCTCTCACCGGATACGGAAATTATGATCTTAAATTCGAGAAAACCGGTTTTCATGAGGCTTGAAGACCTTTATAACTCAACAGTCTATTCAGAAGATTCCGAGGAAATTGTCGACGATTTTGGAACATCGCAGAAAATGGTCAGGGGAGTTTTAGTACACGCGATAAATCCGGCAAACGGAAAACTCGAGGTAAAATCGGTAAAATCGGTCATCAAAGCGCAGGCTCCGTCCAACCTTGTGCAGGTAACATCAAACTCCGGGCGAGTGTTTCTTTCGTCGCCCGAACACCGGACGATCGTCCATTCGGATAATGATTTCGATGATCATTGCGGTTTTGGATTCAAGAGGATACTTGAACTGGACGACGGCGACAAACTCCTTGTGCCTGGCAGGATCGATCTTGATGAACATGATACGGGGGAAATCGACCTGCTTACCGAATTCATACGGATTGACGGATTATCAGACGATATTATGGTCCGGGGTGTCAGAAAAACCGTTGAAGAATGCGTGAATACTATGGGCGGGTTAAAATCCACTGCTCATCAGATGGGAGTCGGTAACAAAACGTTTTCCAATTATATCTACCGGGACAGCATTCCGTTGAGTATACTGGAGTCTCTGCTAACCGTGTCTGGTAATGACTGGGATATGATTCCGCGAGACTGTAAACTTGGTGTTAAGGGAGATCACACAGTAATTCCAAGAATTATCAGGATCGGGGATAGTTTCATGCGGTTGCTTGGTTATTATCTTGCAGAAGGCTACGCGCGGTCCGAACAGGGGAGTTTCTACCAGCTAAGCCTCTCATCCTCCGAAGAAGATATGCTAAAGGAAATGAAACAGTGTATCAGTGATGTTTTTGGAATCATCCCGGTCGTAAAGGATAATGTCATAGTTATATCAAGCCGATTGGCATATCATCTCTTTATTGATATTCTTGGAGCTGGCACCGTTGCTCAAGAGAAGCGAATCCCAAAAGAGTTAATGAACATGCCTATGCAGAGAATCAAACATCTATTGATGGCTTATTTCTCTGGCGACGGCGCTGTTGAGAATGATCGGCTCCATGTCACCTGTTCCTCGGTGAGCAGGCGGCTGCTGCAGGATATCGGACTACAATTACTCCGGTTTGGTATATTCTACCGGCTGAAGAGTGAAAGAAGCGCCGCTTGTGGCGGTGCAAAGGAATTTTATGACAAAAAAGGTGCGTCTCCTCTTTTTGATCTGCATTATATATCAATACGGTCATCTTATGCACGTATATTTTCTGAGGAGATTGGATTTATATTAGAACGTAAACAGATGAAGTTAAACTCGGTTATTTCGAAGGAAAGATCGCCAAGGATCACTAAATCCGACGACGTGATCCTTGATGGGATAAAGAAGATCGAACCGATACGCTCCAAAGTCGATTTCCTATATGATATTGAGGTTGAGGACCACCACAACTTTCTGATCAACGATTTCATGGTGTCTGCAAATTGTGACGGCGATGAAGACTGTGTTATGCTACTTATGGACGGATTACTCAACTTTTCTCGATCATATCTCCCTGAAAGACGTGGTGGATGGATGGATGCTCCACTTGTGCTCACAACACGAATCGATCCAAAAGAGATCGACAAAGAAGCGCATAACCTCGATATTGTGGCACAATACCCACTTGAATTCTATGAATCGGCGAGCAGATTCGAAAGTCCGAAGAATATCGAGGATATGATAGATACTGTGGCAAAGCACCTTGGAACCCCGGCGCAGTACGAGAGCAGGTTCACTCACCCGACATCGGATATCGCCGCGGGACCGCTTAATAGCGCATACAAGACGCTCGGATCGATGGTAGAGAAGATGGACGCTCAGCTGGCGCTTGCTCGTAAAATAAGTGCGGTTAATGAGGATGATGTCGCAGAACGGGTGATCAATTCACACTTTCTGCCTGACATGATCGGAAATCTCCGTGCGTTCTCAAGACAGAAGGTGCGGTGCGTGAAATGCGGCGCAAAGTTCCGTAGACCCCTGTTGAGCGACACATGTCCGAAATGCCACGGCAGGATCATACTCACAGTCACGGAAGGATCTGTCAAGAAATATCTCGACACATCCATGCGTGTAGCAGAAGAATATGCGGTATCAGAGTATACGAGGCAGCGGATCGAGTTGATCCGCCTCGAGATCAAGTCCCTGTTTGAGAGCGACAAGTCGAGACAGATGGGGCTATTTGATTTCATGTGAACCTGGGAATTGCTCACAAATTTGTACGTGTTTAGCCGGGTGAAATAACCACGTACCCCAAAACCCCTACTTATTGTGAGTTCTGAAACTCCGAAAACGCATCCACCACCCGCGCATTCTGCTCCGCGGTCCCGACGCTCACCCGGACAAGTGAATCGCCAGCGCCACTGAATGACGAGCAATCCCGCACGATTATCCCCCTGCGAGCAAGAAAGTCGCAGACAGCGTCCGACCGATGTGGCGATACATCCGCGAGCACGAAGTTTGCCTCGGATGGATAGACATGAAATGGAATCCCTGCAAGTTTTTTGCGCCCATCCCGGACAAGCCCAATGCTTCGGGTCAGGTGCTCCCGGTCGCCGAGTGCTGCGATGCCTGCCGCAGTCGCAAGGCTACTGACCGCAAACGGGGTCGCATACCTCAAGTACCGCTCCCGGATCTGTTCAGACATGACCCCATAGCCAACCCGCAATCCGGCAAGCCCGAACGCCTTTGAGAGTGTGCGCCCGACCACCAGATTGTCGTATTCCCCCGCGAGGTGGATCATGCTCCTTTCCGAGAACTCGACATACGCTTCGTCAAGAAAGACGATTGCGTTGCGCCCTTCCATCCCTTCAAGGATCATCTGAAGGTCTGACTCCGGTATCAGGTTCCCGCTCGGGTTGTTCGGCGAGCAGAGGAATATAACCCGCGTCTCATCAGTCACCTGTGATAGTATATCCCGCGGGTCGATTGCAAAGTCGCGGTCCCGGAGAGCGAAGACCGGGGTTCCGTGGTGCGCACGTGCTGAGATCGCGTAGTAGCTGAATGTCGGTGTCGGGATGATCGCCTCTCCCGGCATCAAGATTCGCATCAGGGTGTCGATAACTCCATCCATACCTGCGCCGGCTACGATACTTTCAACAGGATGCCCGGTGTACTTTGATATCGCGACGCGCAGGTCTCTTGCGTCGCTTTCAGGGTACACGCTGATCCCGGACGCACGGTCAGTCACGGCTCGCACGGCTGCAGGGGAGGGTCCGAGCGGGTTTTCGTTTGACCCGAGTTTGATGATCGAGTCAACCGGGACATTATACTCTTCTGCGATCTCCGCAATCGATCTGCCAGGTACGTATCCGCTGTTGGTGCTGGCGTCGGTACCAGCACCAGTGCCGGGCGTGTGTTTCATGCTGGTGATTTTGGTGGGCGGTGTTATAATTTGTTTGCCTGTGATTCCTCTGCAGAAGTGGAGTGCAGAGCAATGGCTCGCAATCGTTGAGAAGATTATTCCGGACTCCTGCGAGTACGTGGTTTAGCTAACCACAAGATTTCTTGTGTCAATCTCGTGGAAACCTGTGTAACCCCTTGATTAGCTGAACACGTATCGAAAATAATGCGTGAACCTGCGGGGGCAGCCCTCCTGAACCAAACCTTTATCCAACCGCTAACCAAGAATAGACCTCATGGGTTCGGATATCGGCGATCTGTTCGAGAGCAGAGAGACCGAACTGAAGCAATTGCGCGGTCAAACCGTTGCGATTGATGCATACAACACAATATATCAGTTTTTAAGCAGTATAAGGCAGCGAGATGGCACACCGCTCAAGGATTCACATGGAAGAGTGACATCACACCTGTCAGGTTTGTTATACCGGACAACAAATCTTGTCGAGGCAGGTCTAAAGCTTGTTTTTGTCTTTGATGGGGCACCTCCTGATTTTAAGGCAGCAACGATTGAAAAACGAGTGGAAATACGAAACACCGCTGACAGACAGTGGAAGGAGGCGCTTGCTGTCGGTAGCGAGGATGCATTCAAGTATGCGCAAGCATCGTCCAGACTTACGCCCGATATGGTCGAGGACGCAAAGCTGCTGCTCGCATCGATGGGTATTCCGGTGGTTCAGGCGGCAAGTGAGGGCGAGGCGCAGGCAGCGTACATGGCAAAATCGGGTGATGTCCGGCTTGTCGGGTCACAGGATTATGATTCACTGCTCTTCGGCGCTCCGGAGGTAGTACGAAACCTCACAATCGGCGGGCGGAGAAAGCTTCCAAAGAAGAATGTCTATGTGGAAGTGAAGCCAGAGGTCATAGAACTGCAACAGAACCTCGACCGGCTGAACATTAATCGTGAGCAGTTGATTGACCTCGGCATCCTTGTGGGCACCGATTACGATCCCGGAATCCATGGCATCGGGGCAAAGAAGGCGTTGCAGTTGGTACACAGGCACGGATCGATCGAAGATGCGTTTGCAGAACTCGGCGAATCGATCGAAAATCTCCGCGGGATCAAGGATTTCTTCTTAAATCCTCTTGTTACGCCTAATTACTCGCTGAAATGGAAAACACCCGACGAATCGAAGATTAAGGAACTGCTCTGCGACGAACACAACTTTTCAGAGGCACGCGTGATAAAGGCATCAGAACGACTTACGGTCACTGTAGATTCTATGAAACAGAGCACGCTTGATATGTGGGGGTAAATGCCGGATGGCTGAAAGGAGTATCTTCAGGATCCATCACGAATTCTATATTCTCACAGCTTCACTGTTCTTCGGAGATCTTGGCACCGGCATATTGATGCCGCTGATTCCGCTGTACATAAAACATCTGGGCGGCGGCATGGGCATGGACATGGAGATCAAATCCGCGCTTGCGTTTGGCGTGTTCGGACTCTTTGCGGCTGCATCGTATCCGGTGATGGGGCGGCTCTCTGACCGCATCGGCAGGCGGAAACCGTTTGTGCTCGCAGGACTCCTCGGGTTCACAGTGCTGTCTGCCGCATGTGCGAGCATCGATACGTTTGAACAGCTGCTTCTGATCCGCGTTGCACAGGGGATCATGGTCGGAGTGATGGTTCCTTCGGTTCTTGCGATGCTTACTCACATATCCACGCCGGATAACCGCGGAAGGTCGATGGGCGCATACTCGACGGTTCGCGGCATCGGATCCGCAGCAGGACCTGCTGCTGGCGGCGTGATCGCCGTGACCGGGGGATTTGGTGCCGGATTCTATACGTGCGCAGTGCTCGGGTTGATCAGCGTCATATTTGTGGCTTTTTTCATCAAGGAACCCCACATATCCGGCACACCAAATGCATCAGGCACACCAACCACACCAACCGCATCAGGCACCTTGGACATATCGAGCACATCCGGCACTGCATGGGGCAAAACAGGCTGTCTGCCGGACTCATCCGACCGTGCTGCAAACAGCGGGATCAGGTTGCTTGCATCTGCGGCGTTCACGACGATGTTTGCGATCATGATCATAGCAACGATGCTTCCGCTCTACGAGACGCGGCTTGGCGCATCGACAGCCGGGCTTGGGGTTGCGCTGGCTGCTTATTTTTCAGCACGCCTGATATTCCAGACGCCGATGGGCATATTGTCGGATCGGGTTGGCACAAGAAGCGTGGTGGTGGCAGGACTTGGCGTGTCAGCATTGCTGCTTCTCCTGATAGCCCATGTCACAACGACGCCTGAGTTTCTCACGCTCATGTTTGCAATCGGCACCGCTGCTGCTGCGGTGAACACGCCTGCGCTTGCGTTTGGTGCTGATCTATCATGTCCGGGTATGATCGGGCAGCAGATGAGTCTGTTTCCGATGGCAAGCGCAATCGGGATGGTGGCAGGACCCCTGATTGGAGGCGTGTTTGCTTCATATCTTGGATTTACCGCCCCGTTCTATCTCTGTGCCGGACTGATGGCGGTAGTCGGGGTGCTGGTTATGATGAGGGGGCGTTGAAACGAGGGTGTCCTACCTCCACCCTCTAAACGGGTCAACATCCTTTATCTAACATCTAACTAAAATTCCTTCCTCGTCTCTCCGCATTTTACGCATCTGTACACCGTGTACTTCTTATGCTCTTTCAAGAGTTCGAACACGTGGTCACACTCAGGTACCGGCTCTGGCGCGGGCTTCTTTACCCCTGTTGCTGTCTTCGCTTCTGCCAGCAACTCTCTCAACTTGCCGATTCGTGGATCAAAATTCTTCTGCTGCTCACGATACTCGTCCAGGAGCCTGTACGAATCGCATAGCAGCAGGAACCGCTGGGTATCGACGACCGGGATCAATTCATCGATGGCATCAGAATCAAATTCCAGTTCAAACGACATTTCATGCTTCAGTTCCGGTTCCGCTTCGGGTCCCTGTTCATCGCAGACGGCAACGATGCAATCGCCGCTTCTGACCAGTTTACCCCTCACCGCATCACCACAATCGACGGAAAGGAACACTCCGGCTGAAAACGAGTCCCCAACCCCGTCCAAAAATTCTTTCAGCTCATTTAAGATCTCGACTGTGGAAGAATCAAGAATTAGCTCATTAAAATCGTTTGCAATACTGATTGAACCGGTGTCAGAGTCATGACGTGTATTCGTAATCTCGAACTCATTAACCGATTCCTTCTGATCCGGACGATATTTGAGATCAACATACACCGGAGGGAGATTGTATATATCGCAATCGCCCGAATGGCAGATATCGCAATCAAATGCAACTTTTGGCTCGCATTCGGTGCAGAATGCATCGCGAGGCTCATATTCGTCTGAGATCCCACAAATCTCTTCGTCAGGGTCATAATTCTCGCAGATGCGGCAGCACCCGTGGATCTCCCAGAATTCTGATTCGAGCACCTGATCGATTTTAAAACGCGTGAGGACCTCCTCCGTTTCGACAGATATGGAAGTGAACTTGCCTGGATCATCCTTATATTCCTTGGCGATTGCTTTCAGACGTGGTATGATCGCATAATTGTGCTGATCATAGAAACAGCCGCATAGAAACCCCATATCTACCGGATACTCGTCATCTTCGGCGAACCTGTCAAGAAGTTCTACCATGAAGTCGAACGACCGCTGATCCTGTATCCCCGACAGCGTACCGATCGCATAGATCGTGTCGATTTTGCGCCGGTCTTCATTGATCTCCGGGTTGCCCAGAATGGCGTTGATGCGATCGATCAGCGGCTGAACCGCTGGTGCGCCGATCTTCACCAGCGCATCGGATGCATCTTCGCACAGATCATCCGTGTCGGTCTCGATCGCATCGATCAGTGCGGGAACAGCGGCTGAGCTGCCGATCTTGCCAAGTGCGTCCGCTGCGATGATGCAGCCGTACGAGTCGAGATCATACAGATACTCAGCCAGAAGTTCAGCAACCGCCTCGCCAAGTCCTATCAGGCGTTCTTTCACAGAATGAATCCTTTTCTGGAGATTTATGTTCGACTCCAGGTTAAAATACTCGTCAAGCTCATCCTGTCGTTCATCGATCTCATCGCAGAGATCATCCAGTGCACAGAGTGCTTCGTCCAGCGCCTCATCAGATATTTCAGTGGTCTGCATAAGCCCATCATTCTCCTGTTCCTATTTTCCCAATTCCCACATCCTCCCACCATCGGCGTGTCCTCGCGATTTGCGAGTCAAATAACCCGGATCATTGACATCCCCCGGTCCGGGATTGTGCCTATGATGGCACTTCCGTTTACTCGTTACATTGATGACGTGATGCTCCGACCTGATCACCACAGCATGGTCCGGATGTTTCGGGCGCGGGTTGATATATCTTGTGAAGTTTGGGTTATGAAAGCTCTGCCGCCAACGACCTGCGCCCCGGAACCGGGTGCGCTCATTGAGGTGATGAAGTTGTTATAGCTGGTGGGTGGTCGGGCACGTCAGTCCGCCATGCGGCATCACCAGAACCCGCGCATTTTCCCCATGTTTCAAGATCGCTGCATCAATAGCACTCTGCACGGTATCTTCCGGCGTGAAATACGCTTTCTTCGCAAGATCGTCAGGGATAGCAGAGATGAGATGTAGATCGGCACGCTCGGCAAGAAGCGATGTTAAAACGGCTTTGTGACCTCCAAGCTCAAAACCGCTTTTCAGTCGGGGCAGGAGTTCTCCACGCGGGATGCCAAGCCACTGCTCATACACCGCATTACCGAGACCTTCCGGACATTCAGCGACAAGAATGATTGTTCCCCCATCTTTCACGATGTTTTTTGCATTTTCGAGTGCTTTCTGTGACTGATACAGATTTATGTCCTTCGGCATCCCGCCCGGGGATGCAATCACAATATCAGCCAGCTCTGCCGGGATCTGGTACATCTGATCCACATAAATCGCACCAGCGCGGTGTGCTTCTACAGGATCGCCGGAAACTACAGCGACAATCTCTTTTTTGCCGTTCAATACGGCATTGAGTATAAATTTCGATATACCCCGCGCCCCTTCTTCAATATCCTGGCGCACAGGACTGTCGATCCTGCCCGACACGGAATCGGGGTGGATCATGAGCGCATGATTCTTCCGGATACTTGCAAGCGATGAGACTCCCGGAAGCAGCGACTTAAGACCGCCCGAATACCCGGCATAGTAATGAAATTCGATGCTTCCCGTGCATATCACAACGTCGGCATCAAGAACCGGCGTAAATATCTCGATCGGAGTCCCCCGGCTCGTAACCACAACCCGCCTGCAGCAATCAGGATCGTGATCGATGCAAGATATGCGATCGTAGATTTCACTACCGATCAGTATTCTCTGCTCATCTTTTGTGTGCTTTCTGTGTGATCCGGTGGCAAACACGATTTTAATGTTAGAATCCGGTATGCCGATCTCGCCAAGGTGCGCAACGAGCGGTGGCAGCAGTTTCTCTGTAGGGGTGATCCGCGTGATGTCGTTAACGATGATCGCAACAGAATC
>CBDUQO010000038.1:0-13923 GCA_965369365.1 uncultured Methanosarcinales archaeon | reverse complement strand
CTCGTACGCGATCTCAAAGACAACCGCGGGCTGCAACTCGATTGTCCCCCCCACCTCCGAGATGATGTACTGCGAAAATAAGTTCGTCAGTTCGGCTAACTGCTCATCCGTGATGCCTGTCCCGACCCTGCCGATCTCCAGGAACTCCGCGGTATCAGGATCGTAGCACGCAAGCATATATGAGCCGATCAGGTTCGCCCGCCGCCCTTCGCCCCAGTCTGCGCCGACAACGACGAGATCAAGTGTCTCCATAATTGGCTTGATCTTGAGCCAGTTCTTGCCGCGTTTTCCAGGAGAATACACCGAATCCGGGTTCTTGAGCATGATCCCTTCGTGACCGGCGTCCAGAGCAGCCTGATACACGGCGTGCGCAACACCGGGATCATCAGTGCATACTTGCTCTGCCACGCTGATGCGGGCGGCACCACCGTGCGGGCGCACCACCGACTCCAGCTGTTTTCTGCGGACATGGAGCGGCTCATCGATTAATGCCTTGCCATCGAGGTACATGATGTCAAACAGGTTCAGGTGAAGCGGAATCTTCTCTGCCATCGCTGATACCTTGTATTTTCTCCGGAAGCGCCTCATGATCTCCTGGAATGCAAGTGGCTTTCCATCCGGTCCGGTGGCAACCACTTCGCCATCGAGAATCACCTGGTTCGCAGTTACATGTGATTTTATCATGTTTACAACGTCCGGAAGTGATTTTGTCACGTCTTCGAGCCTTCTTGAAAATATCCGGACGTCGTCACCGTCCTTGTGGATCTGCACCCGTGCGCCATCAAACTTCCATTCGGCGGCATACGCCCCTGTAATGTCGTCAAAGCTGCCGATTTGGGCAAGCATCATCTTGATTGGTCTTCCGATCATAATACTCACCTGCTTGAGATCATGGTGGAATGCGGTGACCGCAACCTCGCCAAGATCGTTGATTAGCATATATGAACGCTCGACCGCGTCCGCGTCTTCTCCGAATGCCTGTGCTATTGCGTTCCTGACAAGCCCTTCGCCTACGCCGATCCGGAGTTCCTCAAGCACGATGCGTGCGATATATCTTGATTCTGTAGGGGACACTGTACCGAATAAATATTGAAGATTTTTTATTTTTATCTGCTGCGAACCTTTACCTGACGCCTGCGCAATCGAGAGCATTCTCTCATAGACCTCGACAATGGTAAGGTGCCCCTCGTTTTCATCATCAGCACCCTCGCAATCACCCACGACACCATCAGTAAAATCAAGAAACGTCGTCTGCGTTGCCCGCGCCCCCGGTGATCCGGCAACTCCTTGTTCAAGTGCAACCCGTGCCGCCTCGCCCACATCGCCAGTCTCACGTATCAGTTGCTTGATCTGCTTAACCGGCACTCCAGCAGTCCTTGATATCGATTCGTATAACAGTGAAGGACCAACACCCAGTTCGACCGCGCTCCAGTCAGGAAACACCTTTCCCATAACGAACCGGGAGACGATCGAAAGTTCAGCGTCATGGTCGATTCTTTCACTAATTCGTTGTAGAAGAGCCGATACGACTGCGGTTATCTCAAGTGAGCTGGAAATCCCCTCAATTTCCTCACAGACATCTGCAAATTCCTTAAACGTCGTCATGACTTGCGAGAACCGGATCTGATAACCAGATATCCTGAAAGAAGCCCGATGATTGCAAACATCGATGTGAATCCTGGCATCGCTTTTATTTTCTCCACGAATCCCTCCTCCTCGTTCTCTCCTTCTCCTTCTTTGTCGTTCTCATTTTCGTTCTCATTTCCCTCTGTTGCCTGCTGGCTTTCGCCAGTCTCGCCCGGCACCTCATCCGGCACCTCGTCCAATGTGGCGTCCGCGGTCTCATCCGACGCATTGGTGGCTGTACCATTCGTGGCATCAGCGGTCGCGTTATCAGCAGTCGCATTATCCACCGCCGCATCTAAATCAGCGCCATACCTAATCAGGATTTCCGATGATTTCGCCCTGGCTGAATAGAACTTGGGATTTATATATTTCTCGAGTTCGAAGGTCGCCGCGGGTTTGTAGTCTCGCACCAGATCAATCTGTCTTGCCGTCTGGTAATACACAACCGCGCTGGGAAGCGTAACTGTTTCATTGATTTTTATTGTATATGTATTTGCATATTCACTGGTGTGCTCGGTCGATGCCGGGTTTAGCACCATGCTCCAGCCAGGCGTGCCATTAATCAGTTCAGCACCATCCGGTATCGTGTCAAAGACGTACACCATTGCAGCATGAGTTCCCTCATTGCATGCGCTCACTGTGACATTCACCACACCCGCCGTAACATTAGCCACTTCGTCAGTAACATTCAGCGCACCGTCGGCATGTTCCTCGGTCTTCGTAATCGTGACGTAAGGACCTTGCACAGCGACCTCCGGAGTGTCGCTTGTGATATTGATCCGCCACCCTTTGCACCACACTGACACGTTTGCAGCGGGTAGCGTGTGCATCCCGGGTACAAGCGGCGTTATCGAGTATCGATACATGTCCCGCGAATAATCCCAGTAGAGGTCACGGTCCGGATCGACCACAAACTCGTTGGCAATCGAATCGGTGACCTCAACACGGTCCGCCATGCTGAGATTCGTTATCTTAAGCTCGATGAATGCCTGTTCCCGGACATAGACCTCTTTGCTTGCACTCTTAGTCACGGAGAATGTGTTGTTCAGCCACTCGCCAAAGGATATACGCTCTATCGGCGGGATGATGCACACCTGGACCGCGATCGTCTGGATCGGCGGGTTGCTTCCGATGACAATCTTGCTGGCGTTTACCCGTATACGGTCAGTCTCATTCTCGAGATATATTCCGGTGCAGTTGAGATCAAACGTGTATGAGCTTTCGTTTGCATTGTATACATAATCGATAACGGTCTTGTTGCTGAAGACTTCACGCCACACCGCCGAATCATTCTTATACACCGTGACAAGCGCCCAGACCGATTCCCCGAGCCTGATCTCGGAGGCTCTACCGACACTAAAATCAGTCACCTCGAATACAAACCCCCCAATGGTAACACGCTCGCCCCATACGAGTATGGTATCCGTGCAAACACAGTCTTCGGACGCAGACACCTGAACAGGGAATGCGGTCATCAAAACTATTAAAAATAAAAACGATTTTTTCACAAAAAATCGAGTAAAAACTGCCCTTTGGGTGGGACTGGCGGTATACTTTTTCGTAAATGAAAATGGTGCGTAGAGTGACTGGGCGCTATCGTGCATATACCATAAAAAAATAAAAAGAGTGGCTCTACGGGATGTCATTTTCGGCGTCTGCCGATCAATACCGCAGCAAGGCATGCAAGAACCGCAACCACACCAGTGAACCCGGGTTCCGTCCGGACCGGGGTGTCTGTGGTCTCCGCAACCTCTGCCGATGCCATCCCTACCCCCGATCCGGATTCTGATGCGTTCATGGCTTCAGCCGCCGCTTTTGCTTTGGCTTCGGCTTCAGCCAACACATCCGCAGCCGCACCAATGGCTTGGGTCCCGTTCACCGTCAGTATCGGCATATCGGAGATGCTGATCCCCTCGTATGTTGTGATATCAACGAACTCGACCACAGCAGGCGGTAGCATCACAGTCCGGTTCGGATCGATCGTGTAGTCAAACGTCTCCACCTCACCCGCTTTTATCACACGTTTCAGGAAGAAAGTCTCGTTCCCTTCACCGATGACCATGCCACGCGAGACCGGATTACGGACCAGCACGGACTCCATTGGAAGTTGATCCATGATTGTTATCGATGCAGCCCGGTCTCCGGTGTTCTTTACGATTACCGTGACCTTCGTGGTATTATTCTGGGTTACCAGAACAGGATCGATAGTCTTTGTCACCTCGATATAAGGACCGTGTACCTTGACCGGCTGCGGGTACGAAACCCTGCTGTAATTATACCCATCTTCAGTCCAGTTAACGGTCGCAGAACCGAGTATGTAAGTTCCGGGCTTTAAAAGGCTCACAGGGTACGCGCACGTCATCACTTCGCCCGGTTCAAGCGAGAAGTCCCAGTTCCATATATCCGATTCCATATCAGGAACTTTTAGCATGTCCGCAGGAAGCGCGCACTTCCATACATTGAAATCGGTGGTCGCCGGTTTGTGCCATGCGTCCACAGGCGAATCCATGAGTGTTAGTGCGGGGATCGTGTAATCGCCCCAGTTTATCACCGTAAAGAAGATGTATGGATCATAGTCAGTGTAGATCACACAAGTGGTCTCGCCGGTGTACGCCTCGACTGCTTCGGATGCGACGATCGCGTAATCCTCTGTTCCGATCGCTTTCTTGACCTCAATCACGGGAAGAACCTCTATATACGTCGAGTTGTCGGTGTACTGGTACTTCCGCTCCTTAAAATCCTCATACGTGAGATCGATTTTTAGTTCGTACTTTGTCCGGACCGGTAACGAAGGCACCTTGAAATATATAATATGTGTGACTTCCGAAGTCCCGGAGCTTCCGTTCAGCTCATCAGTGGTGCTAACGCTTCGCACATCAATCGGAAACGTGGTACCAACCCATCCCCTGTTATCGTCATCAACTTCTCCTTTGTAGATCTTTTGCAGCGCACAATCCTCCGGATACTTCCCATTGATCATCTCGACCGGCTTTACAGAGACTGATGCATCCACATGGTACGCCGGCATCACCTCCGTGTTCTCCACCTTGATCTCAGCTTTGAACACCGAATTTGACCGAACAACCGAACTGCCGTCTTTTGTCGGTAGCGTTTCCGGGTTTCCACTCTCATCTGAGCCTAACAAGTATAGTTCGACCGATGTTTTCATTTCAGGCGGCAAAACCGGTGCGTACACAACCTTTGCATATTTACCCATCGGATCGGTGCAGAAACAATCCTCTGGTGCAAAGTCGCATTTGATATTATTCACCCCGATAAAGAACTCATTGTCATCATTCCAGACTACACCACGGTTGTCCCAACCGCCCTCTTTTGTATAGAACGACTCCAAACAATCATCGCATTCACGGAACGGAAAACTTCTGATGAGTGTCATATTCTTATATATTCTGAGATTGACAGTTTTTGCAGCGTAGTTGATCTGATCGAGATATTCATCCTCACTGCAGTCCCCGCACTCATAATTGCAACCCGTACGCCCATTGCATTTTTTCTCCTCAATCATAGTAAGATTGATTTCACTCGTCTGAATATGAAAATCATTCACCTCGATTGTGTATGTGGTGTTCAAATGCTCGACATACACATCGATATAGTCGCCCCAGTCCATGGTGGTCTCGCTGATGCTGTCCACTTTCCGGCACTCTTCCTTATCCGGGTCACATGTGTCTCCCCAGCACGCCACCTTATCAGGATTATATGTGTGTGCGTCAGCTATCCCTGTCAGTAATATAACAACCAATATCAACCCAATTGCTCCACCCACTTCGCTTATTCTCATACGTTTACCCCAATAATATACACGGCGCTCATGTTATATAATCATTGCTCGACCTTCCTGCCACTGTAACCCCGCACTTCCAGTTCCCCGAATCATGAAACGATTTTCCCCACCCCCTTTTTCAGATGTTGCCACAAAGTGCCCATATAATAGATCAATGGGCTACCCCCGGTATGCACCGCGGTTCTCTCTCATACCAGGGCTCTTTGCAAGACCAAATGCATGCCGGACCGCGAAGTTTGGTCAAGCACTATAGTACAGCAAGTATACTGTATGTCACCAGACATGCCACATCCTCTTGTTAACCCAACATTTATCTACTATCAGTCAAAAAACTTGTATATGGAATTCGAGAAATCCATCATAGGTTGTTTGACTTCATACAGCCGTCCATCCCCTCAAAATCGATATTCTCGAATTCCTTTCTTATACTTTTTTTCTTTGAAAGGAGATTAACACATGACTATTCGGCTGGGATTCGTAGTATCTGAGTTTAATCGGGATTTAACTTACCAGATGGAGCTGCTCGGGCAGGAACACGCCAAGTTTCTTGGTGCAAGGGTCGCTGAGACGATCATGGTTCCGGGTGTGTATGATATGCCACTTGCGATCAAAAAACTCATATCCAACGAGGCGATTGACGCAGTTGTTACCATCGGCTGTGTGATCGAGGGTGCAACTAACCATGACGAAATAGTGGTACAACACGCTGCCAGAAAGATCATGGACCTCTCGCTTGAATTCGGAAAACCCGTAACGCTTGGCATATCAGGTCCGGGAATGACTCGCATGGAGGCACACCAGCGCGTGGACTATGCAAAGCGTGCTGTCGAGGCGGCTGTAAAGATGGTGGAACGAATCAAATAATCGATACAAACACTCGATTTTTCAGATGGTGCCCCGGTTTTTGGTAGTGGCATCATCTACGATAGTTTATCAGAACCTGCAGAATAAGATAGCATGTGAACAGTTGGATCGATAAAATCGGTGTAATCCGCGTTAATCAGTGGCTAAAAACTTTTGTTAGCCACGGATTAACACGGATTATGGGTCTTTTAGTGTGTGTTTTAGCTGAGGTGAAAAAACCCCGAGAGTTCACGAGATTAACACAGAAATCGTGTGGTTACTTAAACACGCACCCATTAACTATCATGGGTTGGTACACTACCCCGGGTTTCGGGGATCCGAAATCCCCTACGCCGCATCCTCCAGTTCGATCCTCGGCGCGACACCGAGCGACTTAATCTCATCGAGTAGCAGTTTGAATGCATAGCTCATATCCACCGGATATATATCAACCTCAGAATTACAGTTGGTGCAGAATGAAACATTCTTTCTCTGATCGTACGTTGCGATCATCCCGCACTTCCTGCAGACCAGTTCGGTCACCTTGTCGGATTCATCAAGGAGTCGCTCCTTAAGCGAGAGCGCAGCCCCGTGTCCAATAAGAACGTCCCGCTCCATCTCTCCGAACCTGAGACCACCGTCTCGTGCGCGACCCTCCGTTGGCTGGCGTGTCAGCACCTGGACCGGTCCGCGTGACCGTGCATGGATCTTGGATGCAACCATGTGGTGAAGCTTCTGGTATAGGATAACTCCAACAAATATATCAGCCTTAATTTGCATTCCTGTGACACCATCATACATCACTTCTTTGCCAGAGTGCGCAAACCCGCAACTCGCAAGCCCGTCGCGTAACTCGACTTCAGTTGCGCCTGAAAAAGCAGTGGCGTCAATTGATTCTCCTCTCATCGAGCCAACCTTGCCACCGATCATCTCCATCACATGTCCAATCGTCATTCTTGACGGGATCGCATGTGGATTTATGATCAAGTCAGGGACGATCCCCTGCTCTGTAAATGGCATATCTTCATAAGGCACAACCAGACCGAGAACACCTTTCTGCCCGTGCCGGGATGCGAATTTATCCCCGATCTCCGGGATCCGCTGGTCTCTGATCTTCACCTTTGCAAGACGGGACCCGTGTGACTCGGTTATGATAATCGTATCCACGATCCCTTTCTCATTTGACCGCATCGTCACCGAATTCTCCCGGCGTTGCTGCGGAGCAAGCCCGAGCTCGGTTGGTTCCTCAACGAACCTCGGAGGAGATGTCTTTCCGATGAGAACGTCTCCATGATCGACAACGGTCTCAGGATTGATCAGACCATCGGCATCCAGGTGCGCGTAAGCCTCTTCACCTCTTGCACCTCGGACCTCTGCGTCAGGGATTTCGAAGTGATCCTCCTGCCCGCCAGGGTACCTGTGCTCGCCTCCTTCAAGTGTCCTGAAGAAATGGCTGCGCCCAAGCCCGCGCTCGATCGAACCTTTGTTAATCACCAGTGCATCCTCAATATTATAGCCCTCAAACGAGAGCACTGCAACCACAAAGTTCTGACCTGCCGGACGGCGGTCCGCCCCAATGGCGGTCGATGTGACCGTATTCACCATCGGACGCTGTGGATAATGGAGGACGTGTCCGCGGGTATCAGCCCGCAGTTTTGCGTTTGCTGCCGGAAACCCGATGCACTGCTTTACCATGGCAGCACCCATTGTGTTTCTCGGAGACGCGTTATGCTCAGGGAACGGAACCATGCCTGTGCCGATTCCAAGAATCAGGGCTGGCTCGATCTCGAGATGCGTGTGCTCTGGTGTGATATCCGTTTCGTTGATAGCAATCAGCGTATTCTCTTCCTCTTCAGCATCAAGGTACTCGATCAAACCCTGTGATACAAGGTCTTTAAAATCAAGATCACCATTCTTGAGTTGTTCGATGTGATCGTCGGTGATTCGCGATCTACCACCTTCAACCACGATCGCGGGACGGCGAGCCCTGCCCATATCAGTGTTGATGAGCACGTCATGCCCCTGCAACGCAACATTGAGCTGCCCGTCGACGATTCCCTGCCTCCGTTTTATCCGGATCTCATGCACCAGTTCCGCGGTGTTTTCATGGGTACCGACCAGTTCACCATCCAAAAATACTTTACCTCTCATCTGTCACTCACCCCTTTGCACCGCAACGACACTGCACATACGAAGTTCATCCCGGATGCTTTCAGTGGACTTAACTCCTGTGGACAGTTCCACCATCTGGGCAAAGTTCTTCACAAGACCACAGTTGGGACCCTCTGGTGTCTCGGATGGGCATAATCTACCCCATTGTGTCGAATGAAGGTCTCTTGCCTCGAAATGCGGCTGTGTTCGCGACAGCGGCGAGATTACCCTGCGTAGATGAGATAGGGCGGCGATGTGATCTGTGCGATCGAGCAACTGCGCGACACCGGTGCGCCCGCCAACCCAGTTTCCGGTCGCAAGCGGATAAACAATCCGCTGGGTGAGTACGTCGGGACGTATCACGGTCTTGATGTTCAATTCCCGCTTCCTCATGCTTGCACGCTCTATCTGGTACTTGATATCTCTTGCAAGCCGGTTGAATGAGACCCGGAAGAGATCCTCCATTAAATTCCCTGATAGTTTTAGCCTTTTGTTTGCGTAATGATCTTTATCGTCTACATTTCTTCGATTCAGAGCCAGTTCAAAGCACGCCTCAGCCATTCTTGCCAGAAAATGGGCTTTCACGATCCGGTTTTCCCCATCGTTGCCGATATGTGGGAGCAGATACCTGTCGAGCACATAACTGATTCGCCGGGTCTGATACTCCTTCGTCTGCCGTGCTGCAACGATGCTTCCGATTTCATCAAGCGCATCTTCCTGCGTGAACACCCCGATGTTTACAGCCTCTTCGAGGTTTTCTTTCATAAATTCCTGGATCTCGGGATCGTCAGAAACCGCTTTTACGAGGTCTTCATCTTTCTCAAGCCCAAGTGCGCGAACGAGTGTTACAAAATTGATGCGTCCGGGAAGTGACGGGAATGTTACCTCAAGTATTGATTTGCGCCCGCGCTCGACCACAGTCAGCGCCCGGTACCCATGCCGCTCTGAGAACACCTTTGCGATCTCAACCTGATCGCCATACTTCTGGTCTCTCTCAGTCATGATCTTGTTAGGTGCAAGGTCCTCGAGCGTCATGATCACTCGCTCTGTGCCGTTGGTGATGAAATAGCCTCCCGGATCAAGTGGGTCTTCGCCATGCACCTGTAACTCCTCGTTAGAGAGCCCATACAGGTTGCAGACATCTGATCGCAGCATGATTGGAAGGACGCCGATCTCCACCGTCTGTGATTTGCTCTCGGTTCCGCCCTGCACAACAGTCATCTCAAGGTTGATCGGTGCTGAGTATGTGAGGTTACGTAGTCGTGCGTCTGACGGAAACAGCTGATCCACAGCCCCGTCGGCTTCCCTTACTACCGGATGCGCTATCGAGATAGTGCCGAGACGCACAAATGTCTCTGACTCATCGTCTGCGCCGCCAATCTCGGTTTCGATGACCCCCATCTCGTCTATAACCTTCTGAAGACCGTGGTTTACGAACTCATTGAATGAATCAATCTGATGCTGCACAATCTTGTCCTGAATGAAATATGCCCTGGATAATGTTTTTCGATCTAACATGTCGTCCCTCACTCAATTGCAAGGCGGTAAAACACAGACTCGCCGGCGGTCTCGCTCGTTCTCGTAATTTCTATGATATCGCCTGGATTCGCACCGATCTCCTCGATTGCAGGATCGGTCATCCGGATCTTGGATAATTTCTCTTTTTCGATGCCGTATTTACGCAATATCGTCTCTACCTCATCGTCATCGAGTATCCGGTGTCCTGGAACTATTGTATGTTCAAGTATGTTGAATCCTATGAAAATCCCTCCACAGAACCGTGATAGTGTCGCAACGGGCTCGAAGGGATTTGAACCCTCGGCCATCGGGTTTCCGCACGTAACAGCAACGTCGCCGCAGACGTTAAAAGCCCGGTGCTCTGCCTGGCTGAGCTACGAGCCCATTCATAGCTGACCCTATACCAGTTGGAAATCGAGAGGAGTATAGTGTCACTATAGCGCACCAATAAATCAACACATCCATACATATTAAGCTTTTCCTGTAAAGGGTGTTTTAAGCAGGATCAAATCAACACCGCATTTACTTGCCCTTCCTGCCCTGGTCGGTTGGTCACCCGCGCGGAACCAAGTGTGGTTTTGAGGATTGCGCCTCTGGTGATGACGTTGCGCCTTGTGTAGTACTGGTTTGCAGGATTTCCTTCCACGGTCTCGATTGTAGTTTTGCGGGTCGTGGCATCTTTTGGATCGGTCACGTTCGCCACATCACACCGGTACAAGCGCATCTTCTGGTTCCCGCCAAATGTGCGCACCCTCTTGCTGCGCGCCGCTGCAAGGTGAGTGTCAGTGGCATCGCGTCCATTTTCAAACTTCCGTTTTCCACGATTTCTTATATGCCTGCCACCGCTTGATTCACGTCTTGATTTTCCTTGCCATTTCATGTTTTGTTTCTCCTTTCGGTGTAGCGTCCCGGCCGGGACTCGAACCCGGGTCTAAGGCTCCGCAAGCCCTAAGGATATCCGCTACCACATCGGGACGCACTACCTTTGTAGCTACCGATTATTAAAGGTTATCCGGGCGGTGGTGGTGGGATCCAATTGTGGTTCTCCGGCATCTTCGCGTGATCGTGATATTTGTAACGGTGCGTCCGCGATTTTTTCGGCTCTCTCCCCTTCTGAGTGCTTGATGCTATACGCAGGATTCATCAGACACGAGCATCCTGACTTTCGGTGAACTGGAATAGATATCCCTTTTATTGCCATGGTTTTTAAGTGGTTTGAAATCACCGCTGATAGGCGCGGAGTGCGCCGAGTTTTTGCCTCTCAGCCCCCTCAGCCCCCTCCGCGGTTAAATTTCTTGCTTCAATCACCCTGATTATAACCACGCGGTATTGAGTATATGTTTTTTTGTGGGAAACTTGCTAAAAACCCATAATTTGTTGAGTGCATTTAAAAATAGCGTTTGCTGATGGTAACAAATACATCACATTTGTGTGAACATGTCTTGGGCGGCAATTTGCATTTCACCGAAAAACGGGGTGCATACGCAAAATCACTATAGAGCCTGCGAGTGTTCAATCAAACAGTCCGAATGCAGACAGTGCATCGTGTAGTTTCTGCTCGTTTTCTGCATTCATCGACGCAAGCGGAAGCCGTAGGGGTCCGCCAGACATACCAAGCATATTTGAGGCAGTCTTCACCGGGATCGGATTTGTCTCAATAAACATCGCTCGCACGAGTGGCGCAAGCAGGTAGTGGTGGCGCCTTGCCCCCTCATAATCATTGCGCAGTATCGCATCTGTGAAGGCTGCCGTCTGCGCAGGAGCGATGTTTGCCACAACGGAGATCACACCCACCCCGCCAAGCGACATGATCGGTAGTGTCAGGGCATCGTCGCCGGATATCACTATAAAGTCCATGTCCCGGGTCAATTCGATGACGCGCGACACCTGCGCCAGATCGCCGCTCGCCTCTTTGACGCCAATGACACCCGGGATCTCCGCAAGCTTCGCGATCAGATCAGGTTCAAGGTTGATGCCGGTTCTGGACTTGATGTTGTATAATATCAGCGGCAGGTCAGCAGCGCTTGCAATCGCCTCAAAATGGGCGATGATCCCGTTTTTGTTCGGTTTGTTATAATACGGCGTGATTAGCAGTGCGGCATCGGCGCCAGCGTCTGCTGCGTGGCAGGTGAACCGAACCGCATCCGCCGTATTGTTCGAACCGGTTCCCGCGATTACAGGGACGTTTGAAGCATCAATTGCGATGTTGATCAGTTGTTCATGCTCTTCAGATGTTAGCGTGGCTGATTCTCCGGTAGTGCCACAGGGAACGATGCCAGAAACCCCCTGTTCAACCACATATTCAATATGTTCTCTAAAACCAGTCTCATCGATCATGCGCTCGGTCGTGAATGGTGTTATGAGTGCCGGCAGAACGCCTGTGATCTTCATGAGTGGTACCTTATAACGGCTTTTCACGCTGCGCAATCACACTTAGGCGTGTGATGTAACCCGCAACCCGGTTCCGGATAGTCTTACTGGTGATATCGGTGTGTTTGGTAACCTGCACCTTGTTGTTCTCGAACTCGACTCCGAATGCGTAACCTCGCTGCGCAACCAGTTCTCTTGAGATCTTTTTGATGTATGTCGGTCGAATATTTCCCATGTATTAGGGGATATGGCGGTCTGGCATATAAATATTGCTGCGACGACTGCCGCCAGGGTGAATAGCCCCGCTCGTGCGAGTGTTCCCTGACAATGACCCATACACATTACCACATTACCTATTTGTACTCGTGATCATGGATACACGCCGATGCTCTGGTACGATCCGAATGACGACGGTGCTACAAACTCTACTATCGTGTTTGCGCCACCTTCCGGCACAATATTAATCGAGACCATTGTTCTGGTATCAATAGTCAGAGCTGCCTCACCGACCCTTGGATCGGTGTTCTTGAGACTGGCAAGCGTTGTTTCATCCGTGCATGTGTCACTCGGCGCGGTTAGCAGAACGATCTTGATCAGATCGCCCGTGGTCATCACCGGGTGGTCCGGACTGAACGAATCGTCAGCATCCCGCACCATTTCCGCAACAAAGAACATGTCTGCGCACATGAAGTATTTACCGGTATAATCACCCGTGGTAGCCCGGGTCGCGTTGTATCCGAGATGGACTGTGCCCACGCTGGTCTTGTTCACATAATCAGCATTTGCACCAATTGTGGCGTCCGGGTATGGCACTTGTATTTGCGTCAGACTGTCCGCAACCAGTCTGTAGGTGGTAAGGCGGTTTGAGTCGCTGCTCGAAAAGTTACCATCACTCACATTGGTGGCATTGGCATCGACCGTGCCCTCTATGTACCTGAGGTCATTGGTGGTCGTGCCATCAGTGATTGTGATCACGATCTGATTCAGATCAACAGGCTCTGAGCCGACCTTCAGCGAGCACCGCAGATTAAGTCGGTCAAGAGTATCAGAGAATGAATCATAGTCGCCAATTGACGCATTCACGCCGCTGCGCCAGCCTTCAATGGATTCTACGTCGATATTTGAGGAAACTTCCAATGTGGCTTCTTTTCCGGTACTAAATGCCTTCTGCTGGAGGACTCCTGAGGTTTCGATCAGCACTGCGGCAGCAACCGCCGCAACCATCACCATTGCAATGAATATGATCAGGGTGCCGATGCCCACCTGCGCACGGCGGTTCTGCGTCATGCTTTTCGACATTACATGGATTGTGGATATTTTGGAGACTACCTGTGTGGTAGCCGTGCGTGCGGTTAGTGGTGTTAGTGGTAGTGGTCGTCGGTTCATTATGCATCCCCTTTTATGATAGATATCAAACCCGTATTCATTTTATGTATTAACACAATATAAATATATCTTTGCAAAGTGTTGATTCCAGGCAAATTTGTCCTTGCCAGATCCGGGGGTAATGTGGCTTTTAACCCAATCGTCGAGAAGTCCCCTTCCGACAGGGAGTGGATGAATCGCCACCGCACCGGAATACTTATATAGTTACACAAAAAATACCATAA